>JAFGSO010000236.1 GCA_016934605.1 Calditrichota bacterium
AATTCGCGATCCGAACAGGTCCAATATTGCCGGTTTTGTAAATTGAAAATCTACTTCAACTTTCTCCAAAAGCAAGGGAAAATATTTATATCACCTATCGAAAGTTGTCCATATCCCAAACGGCATGAAACGCATCACCCAATCCTTACCCAGGAAGAAATTGAATACATGCTTGATTCAATCAGAGAGTACGACGACAAATGCATTCAGGGCAAGGTTATGATGGAATTGCTTTATTCATCAGCATTACGGCCGCGTGAGGTCGTTGCTTTGAAAGCGCAGGATATTGATTTTAAAAAACAGGAGCTTTTCATTCTGAAATCAAAAGGTAATAAGGACCGTGTTGTGCCGGTAGGAAGAAGGGCCTTGGATCTTATTACCCGGTACATCAATACAACCAGGAAAAAGCATCTGGTCTCTGGCAGTCCTGATAACTTGTTCTTTGATTTCAGAACAGGTAAGCCGTATAATGGTGTGCAAATTCAAACGGTCATCAATTATGCATTAAGGTTCAATGGATTTCCTGAAATCAGAACTTACAGCTTGAGAGGTACCGCAGCAACGGTGCTTTACTTAAATGGAATGGGGATCGGGCATATCCGAAAGCTGCTTGGACACTCAAAACTCTCAAGCACAACAATATACCTGCGGATTCATGACAATGCTTTGAAAAAAGAGCTTTCAGCTAAACATCCACGGTTAAAAATTAAGGAGGGAAAAAAATGAAAATAGACAAATATCTGGATAGCTTTTCAGAATACCTTTTTGTTCAAAACTATTCATCACGGACTATAGAATCATACACCTCAAGCGTAAAGGCATTTTTTAGATTCATCGAAAAGCACTATAACCGCATTAAATCAATAGAGATGATTACTGTAGAAATACTTTCAGATTACCGGAGTTATCTTTCGAACTATCACACACCAAGAGGGTCGATACTCACAAGTAGTACTCAATTAAATATTCTATTGGGCTTAAAGTGCTTCTTTAAATACATGAATGAGAATGATTATATCCCAATCAATCCATTAAAGGATATTCGATTACCGAGACGGGAAGATGGAATAATACGAAATATTCTAAGCGAGGATGAAGTAAAAAAAGTACTGGACAGTTTGACTACAAACACACCGCTTCAGATAAGAAACCGGGCTATCATCGAATTGCTGTACTCCTGCGGGATTCGTACTACCGAACTATGTAATTTGAAAACTTCTGAAATAGATTTAAAGGAACAGACAATCACTATTGTTAAGGGTAAAGGGAAGAAAACACGCATGGTTCCAATAGGACAATATGCAACAGAATATCTCAGGCTCTACCTTGAAAAATCACGGCGATTTCTGTTAAGAGGAAAAAAACAGGATCCCGGCAATGTATTCCTGTCGAACACTGGTAATCCGTTTGAAAAGTGCAGTTTGAATTCCAGTGTAATAGCTCCAATCATGAAAAATGCAAAGATCGGTAAGCATATCAGTGCTTATTCGTTCAGACACAGCATTGCCACGCACCTTCTAGAGAACAAAGTGGACATCATGTATATCGCCAGGTTATTAGGCCATAAGTCGTTAAACACCACACAGCGTTATACAAGGGTAGAGATTTCCGACTTAAAACGCGTTCACAGCCTAACACACCCAAGGGAGAGGTTTGACGATAAAATATAAAAAGGACAAAATTTGATAATTCGAGAAAGATTTCGAATAGGAGGTTTGTAGAATAATAATTTACAGGAAGGACCAAAAGAGACAGCCATCCGATGAATATCAAATTTCACTTTGATTTGAATGCGCTATTTCTTAAGAAAACATAATATTAACGGATATTTCAGGATTATTAACGGATTATTAATGCGAACATTTATCGTACTAATGGTATTACAATTTACCTTATAATATTCCCGATTTAATTTATATGTATGTGGAAAATATTGACTGCCGGGAGGAAAAGAAGATTCAAACCGGTTCAGATTCTTGTAGCGGGTTATGCATTTATAACGGTCATAGGCGCGATCCTTTTGTCCATGCCTTTTTCGACAGCCAAAGGAAATTCACAACCATTCATAGATTCACTGTTTGTTGCCACCTCGGGGATAAGTACTACCGGGTTAACTGTAGTTGATATCGGAACCTATTATTCTTTGGCCGGTCAATTGATTCTGTTGGTTATTTTTCAAATCGGCGGAATCGGATACATGAGTATTGTGGTTTTCATTATATCTTTTTTCAAAGTCAAGTCATCTATGCGAATGAATCAAACTGCAATAGATTCGATTGCCGGAGCGTCACAATTAAAATTAGGGAGATTTTTCCGGTTCATTGTTCTTTTTACATTCATATCGGAAACGGCAAGCGGTTTGGCCCTTACTCTGGTATGGATGAATCAATTTGGCATCCTCAGAGCATTATATTATGGGTTTTTTCATTCAATCTCAGCTTTTTGTACCGCCGGTTTTTCCCCATTCAGTGACAGCCTTATGCAATTCAGGACTAATATTTCAGTCAATATAATCATCATTATCACATCTTTGTTGGGCGGTATAGGATTCATCGTAGTGTACGACATGGTCAATTATATTAAAAACAGGATGATTTTAAAAAAACGTACAAGATTGTCCATACACACAAAGATTATCCTTTTATCTACTGTAGCTATAATTATATTGGCCACTGTCGTATTTATTATATCCGAAAAATGGCCAAATAGCATGGATACTTTGGATCGGATTCAGAGTTCTCTGTTCCAGGCGGTTTCGGCGAGCACGACAGACGGTTTTAACACAATCGACATAGGAAAAATGAATGAGCGCAGTCTAATAATGATAATGATGCAAATGTTTACAGGTGCATCCCCGGGAAGTACCGCCGGGGGAATAAAAATTTCCACTCTATCAATCATACTTCTTTACCTGATCCATCAGATAAGGACAAGAAAGGAAACCATAAATCTGTTTAGACGTCAGCTTCCTATAGGTACGATTCATAAAGCCTTCAGTGTATTCGTTTGGTTTATAATCATCATCGTGATTGATCTCGGAATTTTGTGCACCACCGAAAAGTCATCATCATTTCAGCTGGCCTTCGAAATCATATCTGCAATGGGAAATACCGGACTTTCCATGGGAATCACTCAGGGATTGAGCGATTTAGCCCGGATTATGTTCATTATAACCATGTTCATCGGGCGCGTGGGGCCTTTAATATTTGCTTTGGCGTTAATGGGTAAAATCAAAAGCCTGCCTTATGAATTTCCCCGGGAAGACATATTAGTCACATAAAAATACAAAGGGAAAAAACCATATGGTGCATTTATTATAAAACGGATATATTTTATAATAAAATTATCGGGTAAATCGTGGAAACGATTATTATGATTATGTTAACGTGAATACGGATGCCGAAAGGTTGGAAAACAAATTGAATGATGCCGGAAGCAGAGGTAAAATACTGGTCGCCGTCAGCACTTTCCTGGTCTCAGGCAAACTTGTCGAATATGCCCATAATCTTTCCGTCCAAACCGGAATTCCGTTCGTCGTTCTCCATGTTGAGACCTCCGGATCTCATTCGGGTAAAGCGGGATGGGAATTACTGTCGACCATCGAAACTGCCAAAAGACTCGGCGGAGAGTTTCTCACGACGCGGGATTCCGATATAGCCAAAGGCATTACCAGGATAGCGAGACAGATAAACGCATCCATGATTGTAATGGGAAATGTTCCTGCGTTTAAAAACCGGATCCTTCAAAAAGTAACAAGACTGAATGATACTGTCGTTATTCATATTATAAATCATCCGGAATTCCAGGAAAAAACAAATCGGTTTGCCCGTGCGGATACGGGAATCGGACCGTTTTATGGCTACCTGCTATCCCTGCTTGCGGTATCCGTAGTCACAATCCTGAATACAATGCTTGTTCCCTGGACAGGATACTGGACCACGGCTCTCATCTATCTATTATCCGTCTCCCTTATCGCCTTGTTCATTACCAGGCTCGGGGCCGTTTTGCTGGCGGCGGCAAGCAGCGCCCTATGCCTGAATTTTCTCTTCATTCCGCCTGTGTATACTTTTACGATCGGCAGGATCGAGGACATATTCATGTTCAGCCTGTATTTCCTGATTTCATTGATTATAGGAACGCTTAATTCACAATTAAAGGCCAAGGAGCGGATTCTCAGGGACAGGGAAAAAGGGTTGACGGCGCTTTATGAATTAACGAGCATGCTTAACAGGGTGAGCGGCCGGGATGAATTGATGAATGGCCTGTCGGATTACCTTCGCAGGCATCTCGGTATCGATGCGATAATGGCAACAATGGAAATGATTGAAAATAAAGAATATGAAAAGCTGTCGGATGCCGGTTTCCCGATGAAGCGAGCTGACGAAGAGGCCCTTTTGAATGCATATGAAAAAAACATATCCACCGGAAAAATGACCGAACATCACGGGGACTCTTCCTATTTTTTCACACCCGTGACCGTAAAATCGGAAATCCTGGGGATACTGGCCGTCAAGCTGCCAGGTTCAGAAGGGATTCGTCCGCAAACGCAATTATTGCTGCAAAACCTTCTCAACAGCGTTTCGATCGCCCTGGAACGCGAGATACTCGCGGAAAAAAACCGGCAGGGATTGCTGGTGTCCGAATCGGAGAAACTATACAAAATATTGTTCAACCTTGTTTCGCATGAACTCCGAACCCCGATTACGGCCATAACCGGGGCATCCACCAGCCTTCTGTCGAGAAAAATCGATTCGAATCGCGGCACCAGGCATGCCTTGATACGTGAAATCCTCGAGGCGGGAGAAAGGCTCAACCGTACGATTGACAATCTTCTGAACATGGGCCGCCTTGAATCCGGAATGCTAAAGCTGAACAAACAGCTTTATGATATCAGGACGATGATTGATGTCTCGGTACAGAAATTTGCAGATGAATTTGAAAATCGTACGGTTAAGGTATCGACTCCCGATAATCTCCCTTTAATAAGCATTGACGTTCATTTGATCGAACAGGTAATCAATAATATGCTCGCAAACGTTATTTCACACACACCGCCAAGGACCGTGCTATCCATTACCGCCATTAACGAAGGAGATTATCTTATGATATCATTCAGCGACAATGGTAATGGATTGAAAGAATCGGAGATGCCGCAGATATTCAATAAATTTTACCTGCGGCTAAAAGGCAGGTCAAAAGGGATCGGACTTGGACTGACCATATGCAAAAGCATTATTTCAGCTCATAATGGACGAATCGAAGTCATGAATAATTCCGAGGGGGGTGCTGAGTTCCGGATATATTTACCATTTGAAACGGACAAGGAAAAAGCACAATGATAAAAGGGGCATTAATTCTGATAGTTGACGATGAAATCCAGATAAGAAGGATGCTCAGGCTCTCTCTTGAAGGGCATGGATTTTTAACCTGTGAAGCCACGACCGCTCAGGAAGGACTGGCAGCGGCAGCGGCAAAGCATCCTGATATCGTCATTTTAGATCTTGGATTACCCGATAAGGACGGACTTGAAGTGGTTAAAAATCTGAGGGAATGGACGAATACCCCGATTATCGTTCTGACAATCCGGGATTCGGAAGAGGACAAGATTGCACTTCTTGACGCAGGTGCCAATGATTACATCGTAAAACCTTTCGGAATGGGTGAACTCCTGGCGCGGATCAGGGTTATCCTCAGAAACATGATACCGGAAAAAAACCAGAAAATCCTCAATGCCAGGGGAATCAGGATCGACCTCAGCAGCCGGGTTGTCACAAAAAACGAAATCGAAATAAAATTGACGCCAACCGAATATGCCATTCTGCGGTTGCTTGCCATAAATGCCGGTAAGGTGCTTACACATTCTCAAATTATGAAAGAATTATGGGCGGATGTTATTTCGCCTGATGCCAGCTATCTAAGAGTGTATATGTTTCAGTTGAGACGAAAACTTGAAGACGATCCCGAACATCCGGAAGTGATTGTTACCGAACCGGGAATCGGGTACATACTTCGATCGCCATGATAGAACTTCAATTCCGGGGAGATGATTGCATTCTATCGTAAAAATTAAAACATTAAAGCAAGGATGCATGAGTACATAACGTAAATCCGGATTATTTAGAGATCACAAAAATTATATTTTTTATAGTGATGGTTATCCAAATAATTTTAGGATATAATGCTTTTATGCTGTACATACCTCTATTAGTCATAGGATTTGTTCCCCTGATTTATGGGGCCAATTTGCTTGTGGACAGTGCTTCTTCCCTGGCTAAAAGGCTCAAAATTCCTGTTATTGTAATCGGATTTACAGTTGTTGCCTTCGGCACCTCTGCACCTGAATTGATTGTCAATATTTTTGCTTCTTTTGAACGAAGTTCAGAAATTACTTTGGGGAATATTGTAGGTAGTAATATCTTTAATATCCTCATCATTCTTGGAATATCCGCCATCATATTCCCCCTGGCTATCAAGCAAAATACGACATGGATCGAGATTCCACTTTGCTTTCTCTCTTCCTTGTTGGTAATCCTGTGTATGAACGATGAAATCATGGATGAAAAAGGATTTTCCAAGCTTACGCGTATCGACGGTATCGTTTTTTTGTTTTTTTTCCTGATTTTTTTAGTCTACACATACAACCTGATTAAATCCGAAAAAATCCAGGAAGAAATAGCGATAAAGGATTACTCCATACCCAAATCCGTACTGTTTATTGTATTAGGTTTGGCTGGTCTGGTAATAGGGGGAAGACTGATAGTAATATCGGCCGTTGAGATCGCGAGAAGCTTCAAAATTTCGGAAAGGATAATCGGGCTTACAATAATTTCGATTGGAACATCACTTCCCGAACTGGCTACTTCAATTACTGCGGCTTTTAAAAAAAACACGGATATCGCGGTAGGAAATATTGTAGGTTCCAATATCTTTAATGTGTTTTTCATCCTTGGCCTTTCTGCAATCATTAATCCCGTACCGCTTCAAAAAGGTTCCAACATAGACATGCTCGTGAATATTTCCGCAAGTCTTCTTCTATTTCTTTTTGTATTCACTGGAAAAGGAAGAAAAATTGACAGATGGGAAGGTATTTTATTTGTATTAATTTATGTAATTTATCTTATCCTGCTAATTTTTAATGTTTTTTAACTATAGCTCTTTCTTGAATCCATCATCTTTTTCACGATATAAATTTCTTGGTCGTATTTCTCATTTTATGCATTTTTAATATTTCAACCTTTAAATGTCCCCATTGCTCCAGTGGTTTGAGTTGAATGATTAAAATCCGATAATTTTGAAAATGTGAATTATCGGATTTTAATCATTACTGTCGATTTCTTAAAGTTACCTAAAAGACATACCTAACCTTATTTATTCCTATCTATTTGAGAATTCCAACTTAAAACGCGTTCACAGCCTAACGCATCCGAGGGAGAAGGGCTTCAATAACAGTAAAGAAGAAAAAAAATAACAAATTTAAAAAAAATACTTGACTATTCAAAAAATATTGCGAACGGGGCTGGCAAAATATTTTTCAGGAGGAACAAAATGGTTCAATTCATCGTGCCTTTGAAAACCGCCCCGCAAGGCAAGGGTAAATCCCGGTACACC
>JAFGSO010000237.1 GCA_016934605.1 Calditrichota bacterium
AACAGGTATCTGACCGGCGATAACCAGAAGATTTTCCGATATTCCGGAAGCTTTCTGAAGCATGATCTCAAGCAGAGTCTGGGACATAAAGCGAGCGTGAAATTTAGGCGATCCAAAACGGCGGCTCTGCCCCCCGGCAAGAACAGCCAGGGAAAGATTTGAGGAAATGCTCATATTAAAAAGCCCGCTGCCGGAATTGACAGGAGGCTCATGGTAGTACTGCGAGTTTCAGGTAAATCACCCGCAGTCACGTCTCTTCATCTCCTCCTTGGCCAATTCAGGACAGAATTAAATTAAACCATCCATCGGGATAGGGATGCCAGTTACCTGACATCCCCTCAGACCGGTTCATCCCAGGGGGGACAAAGTCCGGTTCGGAGTTCTATTTCACAAGAACGAAAGACCCTCTAATGTAAAAATTCAAGTTTTAAAATCAAACAATTGTTCAAAATATCTTTATTTCCTTTTATCCTAAAGGCATGCAAATACCTGTATCTTCTGAATATATCCTTTTTTCTTCAGCGCCTGGATTATCCTGATCACCAGCCACCCTGCCAGCAATCCCACAAGAATATGTAGAACGATGAGAACGGCAAACACCAGCTCCTTTGATACCGCATTCGATGTGGCGTAGCCAAAAAGATCAGCAAACCATGTTCGGAACCGGACAAACTGGACATGTTCAAACAGATACCCCTGAGCCAGAAGCGGATGAAACATATTATATAACGATATGAGAATGCCGGAAATAATAAATGAAACAGTTCGAAAACGGAACAACAGAAATACAATTTCCACGATTACAGACACAGCCAGAATAATTATCAAGGTATTGGGAAATATCTCATCACTCAGGAGATATTGGATGCTGGCTGCCAGAATACCCATCAGCAGAAATGTTCCTGGCGTTGGCAGAAAATATTTAACGGTGAGCACCACCAGCATAATGAGAAACGGTACTAACAAAGGCAGAAAAGTGGGTAAAACCGTTCCGAATAATAGGCGCAGGAACAGTTCCAGAAATCCCCAGATAATTCCGGCTGCCAGAAATATTTTAAACTGTTGTTCAAATATCAGTGACTTATTTTCTCGTTTAACCATAACTTATCCTGTTTTAATGGTAATCTGACATAATTTTTTTGAAATATGGCCCAGTCACCATTTGAAACTTTTAAGATCCACTTTTTGCTCCTGATATAACTGTTTCAGATCGATATCCAGATTTTTCATAAATTCCTCATGAACCGGTGGCATATCATAGATTCGTCCAATTTCCTTCTCCCGGTTTTCATAAAGCTCATTATACAATAACCACTGATCTTCGGTGAGCAGACCTTTATCGTATACAGTCCGTACATTATCATAGACAATTTCCCAGTAATTGTCTATCCTGTCCATGGGCATGTTTCCGCGATATGCCAGAGCCGAAGGTCCCCAGGCATTTCCCGGCATATCATACAGGGCATACATCATGAATTTATTGGGATCTTTACTTTCCATCCATTTTTTTGCTTCGGTAATACCATTTTCGGCACCCAGTTCAATTATTTTTACCAGATTTTCCTGAAGTTCCCAGATACCATGCCACTGGGTATAGTCCGCACCCATCATTTCGGCGCCATGGCGGAAACGGCGCCCTTCATGATGCCAGTTACGGTACATAACATGTTCAATTTCCTGATCATAACCTTCCTTTGGCCATGCGTTTAGTGTTTGCTGGGCAAACGAAAAAACATCAGTGTGAATTACGCCGTTATCCTTCAGAATATTAGCCCAATTAATCGTTTCTTCCCAAATCTGATTATACTGGAGATTAGTCAGGTCAGCCGTCAGCAGGTAGCGGTCCACAAAAGATTCTCCATGGCACTGCAGGCACACTCCCTTCATCCGAGTACGTTTTTCCTGCCAGCTGATTCCAGCCCAGTAATCCTGGGTTCGTACGGAGAAAGGGGCCTGGCTTTCCCAGGTAAGTCTTTCACTCACATTATGAGTAAAACGTTTGCTTGTACGCGTTGCGCTCATATGGCAGGTTGCACAGGTGGGAGCACTGAAAGGTGGAGGATCGCCAGGTGGATAGTCCCATTCCCATTCATAGCCAAATGCGGAGTACATATTACCGTGTTTGGATTCAAGATAAATTTCAATATGGGGATGATCCGGGCCCACGTGGCATTCGCCGCATACTTCAGCACGGCGAGCCTGGGATGGGTCGAAACGGTGTTTTGAATGGCAGGCATCGCACTCTCCGATACTTCCATCCGGCCAGTAATTGCCTATATTATGGCATTGTTCACAACCGTTTTTAGTACCGATGGTAGGCTCAAATACATTTCGGTCAGGTCCTTTTAATGCCATCATCACCTGCCCCACAGCATGTTTACTGTTGGTTGCTTCATCCACCTGCTGCTCATGACATTCCCGGCAGTCTCCCGGAGTGGGATGTTTTCCAATTATGAGATTGCTCTCCGGACATTGCATAGCATCGAACTCATCCTTTGCCGCTTCATGACATTCATTACATCCGATGCCCATGACGGCGTGACGGCTGTCTTTCCATTCGTCAATCAGTTTTACGGCAATACCTTTGTTCTCATGGCAATTAATACATTGAGCAGACACTTCATCAATTTCAATTTCCGGTTCATATTGACGGGATTTTTTCATCTCATAACCCGCCACCACCAGTAATATAACAATTAAAAGTACACTGAAAATTCCTATTAGCCACTGCTGCGCTTTAATGATATCCATTGTTCCTCCTGTAAAATATCAAAATTCTATTTATTCTTTTATCTTCAGAAAACCATCATTTCCCAGATGGTGAAACCGACCGTAAAGATAAGAGTTAATCCGCCGACGGTATAAGCAACTTTTTCTCTGGTTTCCATTTTTTTTGAAATTTTGGGTTCAATGAATGGCCAGAATGTCAGCAGAACAAGAAATACTGCAGACGCCCAGATTCCTATCTGCAGGGGAACCAGTTTCAGAAATCGGTATGTAGGGAAAAAGTACCACTCCGGTTTGATATGGAGTGGGGTTTCAGCAGGATTTGCCCGTTCACCCAGCCCTGGCGGTAAAATAACCGTAAGTGCACTCATAAAGGTGAGCAGTAAAAGCGTTGCAATTATTATTTTGTAAAAATGATGGGGATAAAAAGCAAAATGTCCTTTGGGATACCCCTCCGGTTCCGAAACCCCGTGCACTCTGAGAATAATTATGTGAATTGCAACAAAGAGTATCAACAGCGGTGGTAAAAGTCCCACATGAATGGTAAAAAAGCGGGTGAGTGTATTGGTGGTTACCTCTTCCCCACCCCTGAGGAATTCCAGAGCGGCCATACCGATAAAAGGCACTTCCTTAATCATATTCGTTCCAACTGTAGTCGCCCAGTAAGCCAGCTGATTGTGAACAAGCGAATATCCGGTGAATGAAAATGTCAGGGTCAGGAGAAACAGGATGACTCCTACCATCCAGTTTATTTCTCTGGGTTTCCGGTAAGAATTTGTAAAATATACTCTTACAATATGAAGAAGGAGAGAGATAATCATCAGGTTCGAGCCCCAGCGATGAATCCCTCGCATCCAGTACCCCAGACGGACATCTTCGGTGATATGCCGCACACTTTCGAAGGCCATTTCAGGAGAAGGAACATAATAGAAGGTAAGCATGATGCCGGTTACCACCTGCAGTCCGAAAAGGATAAGAGGTGTTGCCCCCATACAATACCACCATTTTTTCATATGATTGGGTATGGGTTCCTTTATAAACAATTTTTCGTTGATTTCAACAAACTTCGGATAATCAATCGGGAAACGTTCTTTCAACCATTGTGTCAGTTTCATGCCCACGGCCCCTTCTTTTTATCTTGCACATACATGTAAACCAGTGAATTTTCAACTTCCACACGGTATTCATCCAGCGGACGGGGAGGCGGACCGCCAATTACCTGGCCATTATTGTCAAAATAACCTTTATGGCAGGGACAATAGAAGTGATTCTTCTCCTGTTTCCACTGGACGATACAACCAAGGTGAGTGCAGATTCCGGAGAACACCCGGTAACCTTCATCCAGATGAACCACAAACACCGGGGTTTTACCAAGAGTTATCTCTTTGGCTTCACCGAGCGGTATTTCACCCTCTTTTGAAACCAGATATTTGTGGAAAGTTTTTTTAGAATCTCTGGGAAAGATGTACAGTATAAAGCTTCGTATAAAGGCAAGAACAGCGATAATCAGTGTACCAATAATCCCAAGATTGAAGATAAACTTTCGGCGTGACTGC
>JAFGSO010000238.1 GCA_016934605.1 Calditrichota bacterium
AGAATAGTGATGTTCTGATCCAGCTGAAAAAGAAGGCTGAATCTCAGCGTCAGGAGAGCTGCCAGCGATGCAATGGTGATATTTACCACGGTATTGCCCACAACAATACTGATCAGAAGCTGTCGGGGAGTGGACATCAGAAAGCCAACCTGACGTTCCGCTTTGTTGACTGAATTTCTGAAGTTATTCAGCTGGGCTGGGGTCAATGAAAAATAAGCTGTTTCAGAGCCGGAAAAAAAAGCTGAAAAGCCCAATAAAATCAGAAACAGAGCAACATAAAAAAGCAATTCACCTAGCAATTTTTAGAATTTATCCTTACTTTATTCAACTTATGCTGCCTGCTTAAATATATATTCTTAAGAATAACAAATCCATAATTTTCGAAGACAAATCATTTCTGGCGGACAAATCCCTGCCGGCATACTGACGGAATAGCGGTCAGATGATAGCGATTCCTGTTCCATTCATATTTTTTCCCAAAAAAGATCCAGCAGTTTATTCTCCCGCTGATGCATTTTTTCCCGTTGTTCGGCAGTGTTATCATCCAGCCCTTTCAGGTGAAGCAGGCCATGGATAATCAGTCTTGCCAGCTCTTCTTCCATCGGTACATTATACTCCCTGGCATTGATTTTTGCCCGTTCCAGGCTGATATAAATCTCGGATTCACGGCCATCATCGTCCCATTCGAACGTCATGACATCGGTAAAAGAATCATCCCGGAGAAACTGACGGTGCAATTTTCTTAGATACTCATCATTCACCAGCATTATACTGAGAGTGGACAGGTTTATTTTTTCGCGCTCAATCACTTTTTCAGCAAGAACGACCAAAAGAGTAGAAGGAAGCTCCTGCTCCGAATGACTGTTAATCAGTTCAACTGCTGTTTTTCTTTTTTCCGCCATTATTTTTCGCATGGTTTACCGGTACCGGTTGTTTCCCGTCCTCATTTGCAGATTTTCCGGCTTGTTTTTGGGATTTATTCTCCTGCACATCACTCTCAGCGGGAATGGACTCGCCGGCAGGTTCTTTTGTTTTGACCTGTTTTTCCTGATTCTTTTCTTCACTGGGATACTCAATCCGGAGATGATGGATGCCCATCAGGACTCGCACAAAGGCGCTTTTAATCTTGTTAAGTTCACGAAGGGTGATATCGCACTCATCCAGCTCACCTTCCTGAAATCGTTTTTCAATCAGATTTTCCACCAGGATACTGAGCCGCTGCAGATTGGGATTTGCCAAAGTTCGTGATGCTGCCTCCACTGCATCCGAGAGCATGGCAATGGCTGTTTCCTTGGATTGCGGTCGCGGTCCGGGATATCTGAAATCGTTTTCATTGAGATCCTTGGGATCCATGCTTTCCTGAGCCTTATGATAGAAATAGGACATTATGCTGGTGCCGTGATGCTCCGGAATGAATTTCTTAACCGCCAGCGGCAGATTATACTCTTCTGCCATTTCGAGACCGGCTCTTACATGCTTGGTTAAGATGAGCGAGCTCATGGATGGCGTGAGGCTCTCGTGTTTGCTGACGGCTCCCGACTGATTCTCCACAAAGTATTCGGAGAGCTGCATCTTTCCGATATCATGATAATAACATCCTACCCGGGCCAGCAGAGAATTAGCTCCGATCTCCTTGGCCGCTGCTTCCGCCAGATTTCCCACAATAATGCTGTGGTGAAATGTGCCCGGTGCTTCCACAGACAGACGTTTGAGCAGCGGATGGTTCAGATCAGAGAGTTCGAGCAGCGTAATATCGGTGGTTACATCGAAGAATTTTTCAAAAATTCCGATCAGCAGAAATACCGCCGTCGGTACCAGAACCGAATTGGGCAACTCGAAATAGGCAAAATTTTGCAGCATTTTACGAAACGGTTCGTAGTGAATAAATCCATAGCTGAAATTAACCACGGCATACCCGATTAAAATATAGAGAATGGCCTTGAACATCTGCCCCCGATTGCGGATTTTCTGAACCGAGAAGAGAGCAATGGTTCCCACCACAAACGCCATCAGAGTGAGATGAAAATTATTTCCGCTGATGGCACCAAAAACCAGACTCATGATGACGGTTCCCATGAATGCCACGGAGGCATCCAGCAGCATGGAGAGAAGCATAGGCCCCAGCGTTATGGGAATACTCAGATAATCCCAGCCAAGAATATCCTGCATTAAAACAACAGAAAGAAACTGCAACAGGAAGATTGTGGTGATCAGTAACAGCATTTTGTTCTGATTATATAATTTCAGGCGGTAATAATAGAGATAAGCTCCTATTATCAGCACCATCACAATGGCGAAAAAATATTTTCCGATATAGAACAGGAGCCGGTACCAGCCGCTGCGGGTCTCCGTTTTTTCTGCGAGTGCAACAGCCAGGGATTGCAATTTCTGATATACATCCTCGGTAACAATTTCATGGCTGTCGATAATTCGTTGATTTTCATGAACAAAGCCGCTGGTGGTAGGTACACCTTTAATCGCCTTCTCCTGCCGTGCCCGGGTCATTTCCCGGTCCAGTATCAGATTGGGCACCAGAAAAGCATAACCCAGATCCTCTGCCAGCTGATATTGATCTCTATCGTTTTTCAGCAAAGTTTTTGCTTTTTCTCTGAACAAATTTATGGCCTCTCGCCTGTCGCCAACCTGGTCAATACTGACTTCCTCCTCCAATCCGTTACGAAGGATGGAAATTTGTTCTTTACTCACAGCTTTTTTGTCAGTATCCAGCAGGCCAATACTATAAACATCTTCAAATAAATCAATCAGATTCGTGCTGAACTGGTCAAATTTATTCTGCTTGAATAAACCAAACAGGAAAGAAATATCCTGTTCATTCAGCTGAATATCATATTTTACAACCAGTTCGTTAATCAGACTGTCGACCTTTGATACCTCCGGCACCGGGACTTTTTCCTTCCCATCAACAGGCCTTGTTTTTGATATTTCCTGAAAGAAGGCGGTAAGTTCGTTGAGTAGGTTCTTCAGTTTAATGGTTTGAATTTTAACCGTCTCTTCATTGAATCTGAACACCGGCGAGATACTTTCGCGGGCTTCCTGTCTTTCTGTTTCCAGAACTTTCTCGGTTTTAATTATCGGGAAGGTAAACGGAGCGATAATCTCTTCACGCGCAATACTTCCCACGTTCAGATTGCTGTATTCAAAGGGTCGTTCGCTGGGCATAATAGATACAATCATTACAATAAGCACTAAGGCCATGGCGGTCTTTGCCGCAACGTCTGAGAGCTCACGTCCGAATATTCTTTTACCGCTGAAGAAAAGTTCAATTTTTTCAATCGCTTCTTTAAATTTTTTCATAAATATTCCTGCATTGTGCAATGGACTTTAATATAAAGAAAAAAGTCGTTGCACAAAATTTTATTTAGCGAATTTATATAATTATATCATCGACCATAATTCCTCTTGTTAATTAACATTCCGGAAATAAGTTTCATGAAAAAATGAATCTGGATGCTTGATACTAGATATTGGCTAAACCAGGGAAGGTTTAGTCCCGACATGTCAACCGGA
>JAFGSO010000023.1 GCA_016934605.1 Calditrichota bacterium
GAAATATTCAAAATCCGGATGAAGCTTTCGGCTGAAACCCGTATATCTTTTTCCCCCGGTACATCCCGGGCTACGGGAATGATAAACAAACGGATACCCTTCCAGAACATTAAAAATATTCGCAATGACGCATTGGTGTCGGTGTTTGCTTCCCGAAAAATCCTCCTCAGGGACAGTATCGGTGTAATAGTAGGCAACCGGTAATGGTGCTTTGCCAAAATACTTGTGCCACAGATCTATAAAACGATGCAGGATATCCTGTTTCATTTTCCAATTTCCTGTCGGGTTTGTTGTTTTTTACAGGCCAGTTTTCAGACATGCTGGTCAAAATGGGAACTTAAATATACAAAGTTCATTCATGCGGAATTTTGGATTGATTTTTCTGACCACAGCAATCCTGTGGCTAAAAATCCTCCAAATAGTGTCCCTTCCACGGCACCCAGAATTAACCTGGAAATCCGGCCGAAATGAGATTCTCCGAACATTCCGGCAAGCGGTTGCAGATCGATCTGGCTCTGACTGAAGGAATGAGCCACGGCATCCAGGCTGGCACTGAACAGATTTCCCTGCACAATTGTCAGCAGAACCGCAGCCATCATGGATCCCAGAGCCGCCAGGAGAATGGCTAACCGTTTATTTTTATGCGACAGACCCAGATAATAGCCTGCTGATAAACCCAGACCGATAACAGCCCCTTCATAGGCACCGGCAATCTGATTCAAATTCTGTCCGAAGATCGCGCGGAGGATATCAACTCCCAGAATGTGAGCCAGACCACCGATGATGAATCCTCCGGCCACTGCCCCGGCTATACCCCAGAATGGACTGTGCCTGAAGGATATGGCGTGGCTTGCCGCCATCCCCAAACTGACTCCAAATCCGGCAACAGAACCGGACAGTACTCCAAGACTGCTCAGAACCGTTATCAGTGTAAAGGCTTCATATCCCGTTGATTCTCTGAAACTGATTAATATTATTCCCAGAGTAAGCCCCATCAGCAAACCCGATACCCCGGCACCGGCAGCTCCTGCCACGGCCTTCCGCCATACTTCGGCTTTCTGCCTCCTGATGCGGATCCACATCAGGCTGAGCATAACTGTAAGAATCATGGGTAGAGACAGCAATCGCAGTTTTATCAATTCCCGGTCATAATCCCGTATAAAAGCCAGCGTAAATGCTTTTTTCAGCAGGCCGGCCCCGGAAAAAGTCTGATCCTCTGAAAGCCAGCGATGTGTTTCGGGATATATTTTTCGTCCCAGTATGATACTTGCTGTTTTCCGGACAGCCATATCCGGATCATTCACAGCTATCCGGCATACCAATCTGTCCAGCTCCTCATCCTGTAACGGCCTGAGGGATCTGAGAGCAGCGATCCTCACTCCGCTTTTTTCGTCCCCCAGTGATTCTTTCAGGATTGCCAGCATTTCCGGATTCTGGCGGAGAAGCCATTGCGGTACTTCATTTTCTCTCTGAAGAAGGCTTTTTACAATCAGGCTTCGGTCGTCGCTGCTCAGAGGCAATTTATCGCCGATGGAAAGGAGAAGATCAAGCACTTCCTGATCAATATACAACCGGTGGGCATGATAATTTTCGACAGACCGGTTTAAAAGGGAGCGGACACGCCTAATTTCTATCAGTTCCGGTTCCTGCCAGCGTAAAATTTCAGGAATCAGAAAGTCGTGGGTCAATTCTACCCAGGTACCACCGTCCCTGCGCCGGAAACGGATGATACGCGCATGGGCAAGTTCGGTTATGAGTTTGCTGAAATTTACAGCGCCTTGTGGAAATAGTTGAATACGCCTCTCGATCTCTTCCACAGGCAGAACCAGCCTTTGCTCACTGTCTGAGACCAGGGATAAGAGAATATTTTTAATTATCGGGATTTCCCTGGCAGAATAGTGCTCAAGAACCCTCTGAAGATAGTACTGGAGTATACCTGATGCACCTCCCAGTTCCCGATATGCCTCCATAGTCATGGCCGGGTCACCCGGATTTTTATCATAGAGGGCATCGCAAACAATCTGAAGCTGCGGAGGATCTATTTTATCGTTTTCAGACAGATCATCCAGTATCGATTCTACCAGAGACGCTTCAATCCGGCAGTTCACCCTCCAGGCAGGTTTTATAATCGCATCCCGTGCACGATCACGGTCCAACCGCTCCAGCCGAAATTCATGATGGAAAACATCAGGGACGGCAGCTTTAAAGACACTCAGTTCCGCGAAAACATCTTCCCGTACCACAAAAACAGGAATAAAAATATGCCTGTGTTTCTTAATAAAATTTTGTATAAGGACTACATAATTTTGCCGGTCCGACGCGGGTATGGACATGAAAAACTCTTCAAACTGATCGAAAATGAAGACCTGAGTTTGCCGTGAATCCGGTTCGGTGTGTGCCGGTAAGAGTGAAGATGAAACATCGCTTTCCGAATCGGATGGAGCAAAAACTTCTCTCAGATGTTCAGGGTAATTTCGGAGAATGGTAACACAATACCCTTTCGCTTTCAGAGCAGGTGTTAATCCCGCATGAATAAAAGAGCTTTTTCCTGCCCCTGAACGTCCGTAAATAATAAAACTATCCGCCCCCACAATCTTGGACGTCACAAGCTTAATTTCCGTTTCCCGTCCGAAAAAAAGGTCACAGTCTTCTTCCCGGAAGTAATCCAGAAATTTATAGGGACGCCGGTGTACATCTTTTTCCTCCGGGGCAGGTTCAGAACCGTTCCGGACCCCAACCGGTTCCTGAATAAACATAAAACCGTGTTTCGGAACTGTTTTGATATACCGGGGATTTTTCGCATTATCTCCGATGGCTTTCCGAATATCTTTTATACTCTGATTCAAAGCCGTATCCGTGACGATAACGTCCGGCCAGATTTGCTCAAATAGCTGATCTCTGCTCACCAGTTGATTGTTATGGCTGACCAGAAAAACCAGAACATCAAAATACTTGGAATTCAGTCTTATTTCCCGCCCGTTGCGCCACAGACGCCGGTTCCTCAGGTCAATAAACAGATCATCAATTTGATAACCACTCAGAGCATTATCCATACATATTTTCTCACAAATTTCTCACAACCAACTCATTTCTATGAAAAGTCACATTATTAAATTATGGCAGATTATCATGTATAATCATCTGGTACTTTATTCCGGTATGGGATAGCAGATTCGCCCGGGTACTAAGCAGCTTACATAAGTAAAACGATTCAAAGATATTGATATAAAAGCGACAAACAAAAATGAGCATGTATAGAAAAAATAACTGACTATTTATGGTTCAGGTTCCCAAAAAAGCAGCAAACATATTAAAAAGTGTTCCGAAGTATGACCAGTGAAGGGAAATATATGGACAGATTTTCCGTAATGCAGGATAATAATTCAATTCATGTTGCCATTATCATGGACGGTAACGGCAGGTGGGCAACGCTTCGCGGCAAACCACGATTTTTCGGCCATCAGGCAGGTACAGAACGGATCCGCGACGTCCTGAAAGCAGTTTCAGATTATCCGGTATCAATTCTAACCCTGTATGCCTTTTCATCGGATAACTGGAAACGTCCGGTAAAAGAAGTAAACTTTCTGATGCAGCTGTTCCAGAAACATTTGTCATACGAGGTAGATGAGTGTGTCCGGGAGGGTATCCGCCTTAATTTCATTGGACGAAGGGACAGGATTCCCTCAAAGCTGTACGATATGATCACCGGGGCGGAAAAACTTACCGCCTCGGGAGAAAGGTTAAATCTCAGAATCGCACTGGATTATTCAGCACGGGATGCCATCCTGGGTGCGGCCAGGAGTCTGGCCAATTCAGATAATTGCACCGCTGAAAAATTCTCACAGGCATTGAGGCATTATTATCATTCCTGCCCCGTGGCGGATGTGGATCTGCTGATCCGGACGGGAGGCGAAAAACGTATGAGCGATTTTCTGCTATGGGAATGCGCATACGCCGAACTTTATTTTACCGATACCATGTGGCCGGATTTTGATCAGGCCTGTTTCCGGGAAGCGATGTATTCTTATTATTCCAGAGAAAGAAGATTCGGACGAATTCTGCAGGAGGAAGCTGTTTAGTCCTGATAAATTGAAATGGTTTGTAATAACAGGGAGCCGCTTTGTGAATAGGGAAACACTTCAAAATTCTGCCGGTTTGAGAGTTGCCATCATTGCCGGACTGACACTTGTTTTGTGTATCCCGGCTCTTTTTATTCAATTCCTTATTTATGAACGGGAAAACCGTCAGGTAGAAGCAGTCAGAGAGGTTACGGCAAAATGGGGAGAATCACAGTATCTGACCGGGCCGGTGCTGTCAGTTCCTGTTCTCTATGAAAAAAAACAGACTGACGGAACAATCAACAAAATTAAACGCCTGCTCTATGTGCTACCTGGGGACTTTTCAGTGGCTGGCCATCTGTATCCCGAGATGCGTTACAGAGGTATCTACCAGATCTTACTCTATAATTCCGATCTTCAGTTTTCCGGAAATTTTATCTTACCATCCAAAGAAGAACTTGACCTGGAGGGGGGAACATTACAGTTACACGAAGCGTTACTCGAATTCGGAATTTCCGATCCGGCAGGCATTTCCGACAGAATAGAAATTAAATGGAATGATGCTGTTTTTGAAGCAAAGCCGGGAATCCGCAACTGCAATACCATTAAAGCGGGCTTCCATACCAATTCTCCTATTGATGAAAAATCAGACATCTCTACATTTCAATTTTCCACACGAATAAAGGGAAGTGAAAGATTATCTGTTACGCCTGTCGGTGAAGAAACCACGGCCAGCCTCAGTGGAAAGTGGTCTCATCCCAGTTTTACCGGTGATTTCCTGCCACATATAAGAAAAATAGATGAAAATCAATTTAGCGCAGAATGGAAGATCCTTAATCTTAATCGGAATTTTCCACACTATAGCATGGTCTCTC
>JAFGSO010000239.1 GCA_016934605.1 Calditrichota bacterium
TGATTTCGTATCTCCGCCAGCTGATCGTCATTCATTTTGCTCACATCCTGGCCGGCCAGAAAGTAAGATCCTGAAGACGGTGTATCCAGACAACCTATAATATTCATCAGGGTAGATTTACCGGAGCCGGAGGGACCCATGATGGCCAGATACTCATTCGACCTTACTTCCGTCGAAACACCGCGGAGCGCCGCTACCTGTTCACTGCCCATTTTGTATAATTTCGTCACATCGGTTAATTCAAAAGCCATGTTTCAATCTCCTCACTGGTATGTATGTTTATGTTACGCAAATTCATATTTATCTTCCGGTTGAGACATTTTTGATTACGATCGGCGAACCATTCGTCAACAGCTGGCTGATTGCCCGGTAATTTCCGGTTACGATTTCACTGCCTTCAGTGATTCCTTCAATTATTTCAATGTGGGTATCGCTCTGAATTCCGGTTTTCACCTGTTTCGCCACTACACTCCCATCCACTACTACAAAAACCACCTCAACAAATCCTTCCCTGTCCGGTTTGTAGTTCTGTGTGGCAGAGTCGTCAGCAATAGCCACATCTCCCTTCCGGTCGGTCTGTACTCTTTTCAATTGCTCAGGGGTGCGATAAGCCACGCTCTGAATGGGAACAGCCAGTGCGTTTTGGCGAATCTCCGTTATGATATCGCTGCTGGTGGTCATACCGGGACGAAGTTCGTCATCCGGATTCAACAGGGTGATTTCAACTTCAAAGTCGGTCTTCTGATCGACCGAACCGGAACCGGTGATTTTCGCACTGCTGGCAATTTCGGTTACCACGCCATTGAAAACTCTGTCCGGTAAGGCGTCCACCTCAATAAGAGCTGAATCTCCTAAAGCAACCGATACAATATCATTTTCATCCACATCCACCAGTGCTTCCATGCCGCCCAGGTCAGAAATAATCATGATAACATCCTCCTGAAACTGGGAACCCAGTGCAATCTCACCCACTTCTTTGTTCAATGCACTGATCGTTCCGGACATCGGAGCGAAGATGGATGTTTTGGAAAGATCGTCCCTGGCCTGTTTCAGCATTGCCCTCCCCTGCTCAACCACTTCCAGGGCAGACTGATAACGGGCCTTGGACACCTGGTAGGCAGCATACATCTGATCCAGTGTGGCCTGAGATTCCAGATTTCTTTCGAAAAGTTCTCTGGTTCTTTCATAATCCTTTTCGGCTTTCAGCATGTTTTCCTTGGCCAGTTTGGCATCCGCTTCAGCCGAGCGCACATTGGCTTCAGAACGTTCCACCACCGCTTCAAATTTTTCCCGGTCCAGTTGAACCAGAAGCTGCCCTTTCTCAACCCAGTCTCCCTCCTCAACCGGCATCTGTATAATTTTTGCGGCAACATCGGCGCTGATTTTCACCTGAGTCTTCGGTTGTATCCTGCCGGTAGCGCTCACCGTTTCCACAATTTTCTGCCTGTCAACTTCCGCCGTCTGTACTTCAACGGCTTCCGGACCGTTTCCTCTGGAGAAAATCGCCACCATAATAACGGCAACAAAAACCAGAGCGATGGAAATTAAAATTACTTTTTTCCTGGACATAACCAATCCTTCTCCGTTTTAAAAATAAAATTGTTGATTTATATTCTTTCATGACCCTGTACTGGATGTCTTCTATAAAGACTTTTCCAGATACGGAGAGATTCGCGACAATGTTGCAGGGATGTTTAAGAAAATGTGCGGAGGGTCAACAGAATAGAGGATAAGGGATAAGGGATAAGGGATAAGGGATAAGGGATAAGGTCTTACAGGACGCAACATAAAAATTCCCCCATTCGAAGTGGGGATAGGGGGGATGTTTAAAACAGAAAGAGGCATGGTACAGTTGATCAGGGTTCCTGGCTCTTGGTTCCAACGACTGAAGTCGCTGGCTAAATACTGGTTTCTGGTTACTGGCTAAACCAGGGACGGTTTAGTCCCGACAGGTCAACCGGAGGTTGACATGTAGTCGGGAATGCTGTATTCTGGTTTCTTTTTATCCTAAATCCCCCCTGGCCCCCTTTACAAAAGGGGGAACTTCATTCCAGACACTTTCAGCCTTCAGCCTAATCTCCATGCGCCTCTGAGTTCTACCGGGATGGCAGCCTGCCCGCCCACCGACGGGAATCCGCCGGTGTGACCTTGAGCCACTTTTTTGCCAACTGTCAACTGTATTTTGTATTTTGTACTTTGTATTTTGTACTCATTTTCTTGTATCTTGTAATCTCGTCCTCTTGCTTTGCGGACTGGCTACTACTCTTCCAAATAAGAAAATTTCAGAAATACTATGGAGTGCAGTTCTTTCTTTTATATATTTGAGATGAAGCTAAAGATTTTCAGTAAGGGAAGTCAATATATGCCGTATTCCTATCAGAAAATGATCCTGCTTACCGTATTATTAATTTGGACGGTCACTGGTTGCGGGGTTCACCAAAAACTGAGCAGCAAGCCGGAATTTTCAAGAGAAAATTACCGGCAGGGTCATTATTTTTATGAAGATAATATGATCACCCTTTCTGTTCTCATCCAGAAATCCGATCTCAGGGGAGGATATCAGTACCTCCTTCTACTGGTGAATAGGGGAAGTTCTCCCCTTCCACTGAATTATTATTCCGATATCCTGACAATAAATTATAACAATAAAATCTATTCTTTGCGCAAATCCACCCAGTATTCCGCTTATCCCAGTTCATTGGATCCCGGAGAGAGCACCATCGCGGTATTTCAGCTTGACGGGATGTTCAGTCTGTATGTCTATGACATCGAACAGCTGATGTTCAAGCTGGGAGAAAAAAGATATATCCTGGAAAGAAATCCACAGGCTCTGTGGCAGGATAAAGATAACTTGTATTGATATAAGTCAGATCGCTTCTAATACACCTTCCTTAAAAATAATTCTCTTTGAACTGCATTATTCATAACTACCAAGGCACAAAGCCACAAATTAAGTCATATTTATGAATTCTAAAATTTATAGTCAGGTGTGAATGGTATTCTTTTTAACAATTCTTATCCATACACTCTTATTTTTTTGTATCCTGATGAATTCGTGGTTCCGGTCTGCCGGGATACATTGAACAAGTTGACTGGTTTTCTTAACCTGGTCAATTCACAAACATTCACATCATTATACCATACATTGATCTTTGTCTCTGTGTTCTCTGTGTGCTCTGAGGCTATTATTCATTTGCCA
>JAFGSO010000240.1 GCA_016934605.1 Calditrichota bacterium
ACAATGAAAAATGGTCTCGGCTAACTTGTTTGGAAATTCATTAAAATCAATAAGAAATGGATTCTCCCGAAGGGACCACTTCGTGGCCGCCTGTCCGGTGGCCAGACCAGTCCGGCAAAGCCGTCCTGACGGGCTTGAAAGGCTGAGCCTGCTAGACTGACGGGCTTTTGCGGCATGCCACTCGATTAGAAGATTTCACAAAATCTCTTAAGAAAGGGGGCAAACGGTGAGAGTTTCTGTGAATCCCGACTGCATATATTTATAGCCTTACCTGCTGGCTGACCCGGTTTAAAGAGGACATCATTGTGCGCTGAACTGCCCCTTCGGACAGTTTCCCAAAAAGAGCAGTGAAGAAAATTTCCAGAAAAATGTGTAGGATGAATGGCAAAAAAGAAAAGTTTCCTACCGGATAAACATAGCATCGCCATAACTGAAGAAGCGATACTTTTCTTTCATGGCCTGATTGTAGGCTTCTTTGGTCAGTTCGAGGCTGGAAAAAGCGCTTACCAGCATCAGCAGCGTGGAGCCGGGAAGGTGAAAATTGGTAAGCAATTTGTCCACAATTCTGAACTCGTAAGGAGGATAAATAAATTTATCTGTCCAGCCCTTTCCTGCTCTGATAAATCCATGATGATCTGTCAGGGTTTCGAGGGCACGGACACAGGTTGTTCCTACTGCCACAACCGATTTTCCTTCTTTCCGGGATTTATTAATGGCCTGAGCGGTCTCCGAATCAACTTCATAATATTCTGAATCCATTTTATGCCGGCTTATATCATCCACCTTAACCGGTCTGAAAGTGCCCAGACCGACATGGAGGGTGACCCGGGTTATGGTAATTCCTTTTTTTCCGATCTTATTCAGTAGCTCGTCGGTAAAATGCAATCCGGCTGTGGGTGCCGCTACAGCGCCCGGTTTATCTGCATATACCGTCTGATAATATTCCTGATCCAGTTCTTCGGGCATCCGTTTGATATAAGGCGGAAGCGGCATGTAACCGATATTATCCAGGATCTGGAGAATGTTTCCATTGGAATTAAATTCAACAATTCGCCCACCGGACAGGGTATTGTCCACCACATCACAGGAGAGGTTATCGCTAAAAACGATTTTATTCCCGATCCTTATCTTTCTGGCCGGTTTAACCATCACTTCCCACATATTTCCTTCCAGGTTCCGCAGCAGAAAAACTTCTACCTGAGCACCGGTCCGGTCTTTCTGTCCGAAAAGCCTGGCCGGGAAAACCCTGGTATCGTTCAATACCAGACAATCCTGCGGTTTTAGTAAATCCACCAGATCGGTGAATTTTTTATGGGAAATTTCTCCGCTTTCCCGGTCCAGCACCATCAATCGGCAGGAATCCCGGTCCTTCAGCGGATACTGAGCGATAAGT
Organism: Calditrichota bacterium; assembly: GCA_016934605.1. Lineage (GTDB taxonomy): Bacteria > Calditrichota > Calditrichia > RBG-13-44-9 > RBG-13-44-9 > RQOF01. Next base: position 1,394 of record JAFGSO010000240.1, read on the forward strand.
TCCTGCGGAAGTTCATACTGAAAATCCTCCAGTTTATGCCGGATTGTGTCACTTATATCAAAATAATTTTTCCTGGAATCCATAATCCTTCAATTTATAATTAAAATGTTCATAGGCAAGACGGGTAACCACCCTTCCTCTGGGAGTTCTTTTTAAAAATCCCTCCTGTATCAGGAATGGTTCATACAGTTCCTCGATGGTATCGCTTTCTTCGGCCACAGCGACGGCAATGGTATTAAGCCCGACCGGCCCGCCATTGTATTTTTCAATAATCGTCTGCAGAATCCGTTTATCCATCTCGTCCAGTCCGCGTTCATCCACCTCCAAAAGTTGCAGGCTGCGGTCAGCAATGTTTTTATTGATCTTACCGTCGGCCTTTACCTGAGCAAAATCCCTGGTTCGCCGAAGCAGTCGGTTAGCGATCCGCGGCGTTCCCCGCGAACGTCTTGAAATTTCTTCCGCTCCCTCCGGATCCACTTCCACGTTCAATATTCGTGCGGAGCGGAGTACAATTTCTTTTAAATCCGATGCATTGTAATAATCCAGACGTGATACCACGCCAAAACGGGCTCGCATGGGGGAAGTGAGCAAGCCGGCACGGGTGGTTGCCCCAATTAAGGTAAAGGGAGGCAGATTTATCTGGATGGAACGGGCATTGGGGCCTTTATCGATCATAATGTCCAGACGAAAATCCTCCATAGCCGAATAAAGGTACTCTTCCACAATATTGTTTAAGCGATGTATCTCATCAATAAAGAGGACATCGTTTTCTTTAAGGTTTGTCAGAATGCCGGCCAGATCGCCTGCCTTGTCCAGCACCGGACCGGAAGTGGTTTTAATATCCACGGATAGTTCATGGGCAATGATATGTGCCAAAGTTGTTTTCCCCAGACCGGGTGGTCCATACAGCAGCACATGATCCAGCGCTTCACCTCTCTGTCTGGCAGCCTCGATATAGATGGAGAGATTCTCCTTCACCTTCACCTGTCCGATAAAATCTGCCAGACATTGCGGGCGAAGAGAAATATCAAATTCCTGCTCATCTCGGAGCGGATGAGGATCTATCACTTCACTTTTCATTCCTATACTTCCTGTAACGCATATTTTATTAATTCTTCCAGTGAAATATCCCTGCCATATTTCTGAACAACTTTTTGAATCAGATTTTTCGCCTCATTCTGCTTATAACCCAGAGTGACCAGCGCAAGAAGCGCCTCATTCATCCGGTCCCTTTCGCTGGTGGTGAGGGAAGGTGCAGAAGGGATGGTCAGGCTAACCGGGGTGACAATTTTTTCCTTTAACTCCAGGATCACCCGCTGTGCCGTTTTCTTTCCCACGCCGGGTATCTTGGTCAGCAGGTCGATGTCATCGGCAGCTATTGCGCGATGGAATTCCTCTACGGACAGACCGGATAATACAATCATCGCCAGCCGCGGCCCTATCCCGCTCACTGTAATCAGTTTTTTAAAGAGTTCTCTCTCTTCTTCCTGGCTGAAACCATATAGTTGCAGAATATCTTCCCGTACATGAAGATAGGTTAACAGTTCCACCTCTTCATTTTCCTCGGCGAGATGCTGAAAGGTATTCAAACTGATGTTAATTCCCAGACCAAGTCCGTGCAGATTCACCACACAGGAAGTCGGCATCTTATGCTTTAAGATACCCCGAATCGATTCAATCATAGTGAGACCATATCTGAATATAATTTACACGAAAATAGTGTCAATGCAACAAAAGTATGTAAAGTTGAAGAATTTTAATAGCATTTATGTAAAACTGCTAACTTTCCCTTTAGAAATCCTGTCATTTCCGCAAATATGCCCGCATTTTCAGTCGGTGGAAATGACAAACAGCCACAGCCAGAGCATCGGAAGCATCCTCAGAAAATGGTATTTCCTTCATCTGCAGAATATTCTTAATCATGGACTGAACCTGTGTTTTTGAAGCTCCGCCCTGTCCCACAATTGATAGCTTTATTTCCCGGGGAGAGTACTCAAAAACCGGAATCTTTCTTTCCGCAGCAGCAACGATGGCCACACCGCGAACATGACCCATAATTATGGCTGTTTTTTTATTCTGATGGTAAAAAATGTTCTCAATAGCACAGGCATCAGGTTGACAGGATGATACGATGTTTTTTATTTCCTGATAGATAGACAATAAATTTTCCGGAAAAGATGCTTTAGGATTTTTTTTTATCACTCCGTAGGTCAGAAAATGCGGATTATTTCCTGTTGTATCGATAACTCCATAACCAGTGATGCTCAGACCGGGATCTATCCCTAAAATCTTCAAAAAAAACTGCCTTTTTTATTATTGAATTTTTTCCATTAAAGTTTCATCAATATCAAAGTTGGCGAACATATTCTGAACATCATCATTATCTTCCAGTGCATCCATCAGTCGCAATAATTGTTCTGCGGTTTTCCCGGTCAGCTCTACCAGATTCTGCGGAACCATGGTTATTTCGGCACTATCAATCTCAATGCCGGCATTTTCCAGATTCGAGCTGACTTTATGAAGATCTTCGAACCGGGTATAAATCTCATAGAATTCGTCTTCAACTTTAAAATCATCCGCTCCGGCATCGATAGCGGTCAACATCAGTTCATCTTCCTTGTATTTTTCAGAGGGTACACGTATCAGCCCTTTTTTCTCAAAAACCCAGCTGACACTTCCCGTTTCACCCAGGTTTCCGCCGTATTTACTGAGAAGATGCCTTATCTCTGCAACCGTACGGTTCCGGTTATCTGTAGTTGTAGTGATATAGAGTGCAACACCTCCGGGGCCATATCCTTCAAAAGCCACCTCTTCATACACTGTACCGGGCAATTCTCCCGTTCCTTTTAAAATGGCATTTTCGATATTCTTGGCCGGCATATTCTGAGCTTTGGCATTCTGAACCGCAGTCCGTAAACGAGGATTGGCATCAAGGTCACTACCTCCCAGGCGCGCCGCAATGGTTATTTCTTTGATAAGCTTACCAAATACTTTTCCCCTCTGTGCATCCTGACGTTCCTTGCGAAATTTTATATTGGCCCATTTTGAATGACCAGACATATATTCCTCCGCCTCTCGTAATCATTTATTGATTCAATCCATCTCAGGAGAGTCTATGATGGGGGAGTCCTTCTTCAGCGGGAACTCCGGGTTACTCCATACTTTGGTCTTCACAATCCAGGATTTCGGGTATCCCCGGGAGCGAACAACTTCCCTGATATCTTCTGCCGCTTCCCGGGATTTAAAATCACCCAATCGCACTTTGTAATTAGGCGAATCGAAATCCAGATAAAATTTAGCCCGAATGTCGCTGAATTGTTCTTCAGCAATCACCTTTGCACGGGTGGCACTTTCCAGATCTTTGGTAGACAGCAGCTGAATCCGGAAACCATCCACTAATTTGTTCTCGGGAGCCACCAGCTGTGCGTCAAAATCTTCTGTTCCGGGCAGGTATTCCGTTTCTCCGCTCTCAATTTCTACCCTCAGCTCGGCTTCTTCGAAGGTTATATCATCATCATCAAGAACCACCGGATCAAATGATTCATCCAGTTTTTCAGCTTCACCGGCAGCAGTTTCCGCTCTCTCCTTCTTTTGAGTGGTTGCGCAACTTCCGATAAATAAAAGAATGAGAAGGAAAACTGAAATAAATCTGAAAAATTGCTTCATTCAAATACTCCGGGAATCAAATATTTTCGAAAAATTAGTATAAATAGCAAGGTATATCAAGGGAAATCTTTTTCAGAAACCTCTGAAAATACCCGTAATTATTATATAATTTACTCCACAGTAAACCACCTGTTCCGATTTTAGAGAGGAAAAAGCATGGCAAACGAAATAATTATGAAGTTCCTGGGTACCGGAACGATCCGGTCAGGACCGGATCAGTTCGGTTCATCTGTTTTGATAAAAACTCTACAGGGAAACATCCTGCTGGATTGTGGCCCCGGGACGCTTATTCGCTTAAAACAGCTGGGTTTTGAGCCGGGTGATATCAAATACATCTTCCTGACTCATTTCCATCCGGATCATGTGGCGGATTTAATTCCATTGATTTTCGTCAGAGTCAATCAGCTATCCGCGCCTGACCGGGACATACAGATATGGGGACCGCCGGGTTTAAACAGATATATGGATGGAATGAATTCGGCTTATGGAAAATGGATGGAAAAACCAGGCTACACCTGCAAGGAACTTATCGAATCCCCCATGAATTTTGAGGATTTCCGGGTTACCTGGCTGAAAGTGTTTCATAATAATGAAAGTATTGGCTATCGGTTTGAATTCGGACAAAGTGCCGTGGCTTTTTCCGGAGACAGCGGTTTCTGTCCCGAGCTGGTGATGCTGGCCAGCGGAACTCATACCACTGTTCTGGAATGTGCTTTTCCTGACGGTAGCGGTATAAAAACCCATCTCACTCCACAAATAGCAGGAGAAGTGGCGAAACAGGCCAGACCCGGTCAGCTACTGCTCACCCATATTTATCCGGAAACACTGAAGGAAAATCCCGAGGCGGTTATCCGTACATATTATAACGGCACAATAAAGCTGGTGCGTGACCTGGATACATTTAAAATTCCTGTCTGATTCTGAAATCTATTGTTTCTGGATAAGTCCTATAGAATCGAAAATAATATAAAGGAATGAGAGATTGAAGGGATTCAGAAAATTGCGCTCATAAAAGGTTTGAAGAAAATACTCATTATATAGAAGTTGTGATTGTGCCCTTACCGGGCTTGATTCTATGGAAGGGTACTACTTTTTTTTTCGCTCCGGAACATTTCTGTTGGTATCAATTTCCTGATTTTTTTATTCCGCTGTCACCCGGGTTTGATATTATGGATGGGCCTTTCTATATCTTTTTTTGTCCACGTCTGT
>JAFGSO010000241.1 GCA_016934605.1 Calditrichota bacterium
AAGCGTACCATCAACCTTCCGGATATAGTTCAACAAAAACATCCCGGCATAGGCATCGGCTTTGATGACATCATTGCCTTGCAAATCCGATAGACTTACAACAAAACTGAACTGTGAAATTGCGTTTGGAAAATCCTTTCCTCGCATATAAGTCCAGGCCAGACCGTTATATGCATCGGCGACCTCAGCATCCCTTTCGGCGACTGTAATGAAATGGCTTTCTGCGGAGGAATAATCCCCTTCCATATAGGCAGTCCATCCGGCGGCCAGTTCATCGGTCACATTGGTAAAAGTTGTCGGTATGTCCGTACTGGAATCTTCACCGCAATAGTAGAAAAGTGAAGCCAGTAGAACTACCGTCAGAATTTTCGAAATGATATGTGTACGCGGTATCATTATTTCACCTCCCTGCTATTTAAGGTAGATCATTTTTTCGGTTGCCTGAAAATCACCACTCACCATCCGGTAGAAATAGACTCCCGAAGGTATCAAACGATTATCATCGGACAGCCCGTTCCATTCTATCGTATAATACCCGGCATTCTGCTCTCCCTGGTAAAGCGTCTTAATCTGACGCCCTATAAGGTCATAAATCAATATCTGAACATTCGAAGTTCGGGGCAATTGATATCGGACAATGGTTGAGGAGTTAAAGGGATTCGGATAGTTTTGCCGTAGGGCATACTGATTTGGAACCAAGTTGACGATTTCACTAAACGCAGCCGCTTTGGCAAGGATTACCTGGTAACTACCCAGTTCATCCGTTTCAAAGGAAATCTGACCATTGATAGCATTATCTGCACGGGCAAGGGCCGTCAATTGACCATTTTTCGCTCTGAATAAAATCGGGATCATATCATTGGACTTACCCGGTACTTCGCGGTAGCGCATCTTAATCCGAACCGGTTTATCCAATTTGACATCTTCGCTCAGGTAAAGAATTTCGGTTAATGCTGCGCCGGTTTCAAGATCGGAACGCATCTGTCTCGCCAGATTCCCGATAGAACTGAAGGCTGCCACAGTCCGGGTAGTTTTAACCGCAGCTTTACTGAACGTGACACTGGCAATCTCTTTTCCAACTACCATTGTTTGCTCGACAGAGCCGCTTATCTTGGCCAGTGTGCCTGTCGCTGAAGCCGTGGAGCTGATGGCATTGACGTTCTCCGCCTCCAGATTTATCGCGATATTTGAACCGGATCCGACAACGTTTTTAACATCAGTTATCGTCGAGTAAATATAGTTATTATTACTATAATCGACATAGAATTGCTTCAATACTAAATCCGTCGTATCTCCGTTAACAATCAGGCTGCCGACAGGCCCTTCCAGATCTGCTTTTCCGTTTCCATCAGAATCGTATAACGTAACTTTTCCGGCATCATCGTACATCTGGTTATCGGCAAAACAGAATATATTCAGGTAATCAGGCGCGCCGGCATTATGGTTGAAACCAATCGAAAACTCTTCGGCGGCGTAATCTCGGTCAAAAATGGTCATGGATGTCCCGCTGACGTCGGGAGTTTCATGAGTCGTGATTAAAAAATAGAGCTCCTGATAGGGCGATGACTCCGAACCGAACTGAGCGGATACATCCGCTGTGCCGACATTACGATTGTCAAGCGTCAGGGGGTTGATCTGATAATTATCCATAACCAGATTGCTTCCGCCCCAATCCTGTGAATTTCGCATGACTATTTTAAAATCAAATGATGCTTCATCTTCACCGTTGAACACCACGGTTCTGGTAAAGAACGGACTCTTGTCATATCCCGATTGAAATCCATTCGATCGGAATACATAATAACTCCACGGAGTCTGTTTACGCGGGATGGGAATAGGCACATAGGTCGTATCGCCAAACCCCCACAACAGCGTCGAGGATGATGGCGCGACACTGATATCAGGGAATTGGTATTTTGCCGGAATTGACGAATAAGACAGTCCATCGAAGTAAATTGCGGCGATAAAATCATTAAACACCTCTTCGACGCTTGGTCCGCCAATATTCGCTAAAGCGGAATCGATTCCCTCTATACCGATCTCTTCCAGAGAGATATATGCCAGCATTTTGGACGCATCATCGAAATAATGACTGTACAGATAGTCAAAAAATATAAAACAAAAATCATAGTCTTTTACGGTCGGACTGATATCCGCAATGGTAGTCAGACTGTTGTTAACCGCCGGATTGTACACCGAAACAACATCTTTCAATCCAAGAATCAATTCCGCCAGTTCGCCCAGACCGCGATAAACCCATTCAATTTCCGGTACGGCTTTCATCTGAATGATCTCCACCGTCATGGCATTTACCACCGCTGCCTGTGCGTTCGTCGAAAGTAAATCCAGGGGATTGGAGTCAATATAGATAATATCCATTTCATTGGAATTACTGTTTACACTTTTTGACAGCTGATCAACGGGATTAAAATATCCATCAATGAACGTATTGTCATCACCGGCGTCCAGAAAGTAATAATCATCCATATCGACAATTAAGCAATAATGTTTGGTATCACCATCAACATCGGGAAGATCCCCAAACCACGCTTCCAGAGTTGTTTGAACCTGAAGACTGTCAAAGGCTTCAGCGACATTTTCGATTTTCTCCGGAACGACAGCCCGGTGGCCGAGACCAATATTCAGGTTCGTCCATTCTCCGCTTGCGGCTTCCTTCCGGATTAAACCACCCATATAGCATCCGATATACATATTGCCATCGGGATCAAATTCGATGGTCCTGACATCGTAATTCGTCGTATCACCGTCCACGGACCCTTCCAGCAGGATTCCTGTTTCTTTTGTCCAACTGGTCAAATCATCCAGATCTGCACTGAACAGACCGTTTCCGGTAGCGATATACATTTTATCGGAATGAAGAACCATATCATTAATGTCTGTTGCGACATCATAAACCAGCTCAATGCTTTGATTAGTATTCATCTTATGAATTTCTGTTCCCGCAACAAAATAGAGTGTACCATCGTCGGCCAGAAATAACTTCGATATGCTGACGTTTGATGGCTGATAGACTGTTGCCGCAGTGATATCATAGGTTTCATAAACCAGCGTAGCGGGATCAAATACTGTGGCATCGCTGTAATAGAGATTTTCTTCCTCTAAAGCAATAACCATCTTGTTACCGCTTTTCTGAACTTTACATCTCCAATACAACGATTTGGAAGCATCAACGACATTTACATAAGTGTTTTGACTGACTCCCGAAACATAAGCAGTGACGGCTGTATCCGTGGAAACGACCAGATCCCATTTACTGGAATCAATCGTCACGTCCGCGCCGCCAATTGGCCGCCAGGAAACCATGTTATCGTCCATATTGATGGTACCGGTATAGAGTCCGAGTTCCGTGGCGATATATCCCAGATTTCCACTTTTAATGAAATCATAAACGGCTAAATGTTCCCAATCGCTCACAGTCTGGGGCAATCCAATTCCCATGTCAACAAACTGTCTGACATCCCAGTAATAGAGTCCGGCCTGTGAACAAGCCCAGAACTCTTTGTTACTATCATAATCGGTAACCTGATCATCATGCTTCATTTTTGTAAAATGTGGGTATACTAACTTTAATGTAGCCGTATTAGTATAACTAGGGAGTCCTTTAGTTTTAATTCCCCAGGACAATCCAGCGTCTTTGGATTGATAGGCACCCTGCTCATAAGCGGTCCACCATTCACCCTCTTTCATATAAAAGACACCATCAATTGGGGCCCGGTGAACAGCCGGATCTGCCGCACTGCCTCCGTTATAATCGGGTTCAAGCATTTTGGTCCCGGTTCCACTGGCAAACTCCCAGCTGGCGCCGGCATCGTAACTGACATATACTCCCGAAGAAGTAGCTATTAACAGATTGTTTGGATCAGTCGGTGATATACTGATATCATTGACCCTGACATCTTCTGTAAATATGTAATAGGAGCTTCCGATTTTCTGGCAGGTCGCCGTAATGGGATAATACCCCACAAAAAAGCCCTGACCCAGGACATTAAATACCTG
>JAFGSO010000242.1 GCA_016934605.1 Calditrichota bacterium
ACCTAATCTTTACAAATCCCCCCAACCCCCTTTTTCAAAGGGGGCTATGGTTTCTCTGTATCTGGATAACCGAATCCTGGTTCCTGGTTGCTGACTAAACCATGCCTGGTTTAATCACGCCCACTGGCGAGGCCTGCCCGCCAACTGGCGGGGATCAGTCAGCCGAAAGGCTGATCCGACCTTCGGCGTGAACCTCCGGCTGATTTGGTGCTTGGTAATTGGAATTTATTTCTGCTTTCTTTGTATGATCCCTTTTCCATTCTCCCTTTTCCATTCTCCCTTATCCATTTACCGTGTGAATCCTGAATCCTCCTCTGAGCCTCTGCGCCCCTGTACCCCTGAGCCTCTTACCACCCGGAGAATTTTTATGAAATAAAAATCAATTTCATTTTTTACTTGCGTAGACCATAAAAAATTTTATATTATTAGCACTCTAAATACAAAAGTGCTAAATAATAAATATAAATCATTAATAAACAAATAAATACAAATTAAGGAGGAACAGATGAAGCTCAGACCATTATCAGACCGAGTGGTTGTAAAACCGGTTGAAGATGAAGACAAGACGCCGGGTGGAATAATCCTCCCGGATACCGCCAAGGAAAAACCGATGAAAGGTGAAATCACTGCAGTGGGTCCCGGCGGCCTGAATGATAAAGGCGAAAGAATTAAACCCGATGTCAAAAAAGGTGATATCGTGATTTACGGAAAGTATTCCGGTACAGAATTTAAAATGGATAATCAGGAATATCTTATCCTGAGAGAGAGTGATATTTTAGCAGTGCTTGAGAAATAAGTGAATATAAAAAATAGAGGAGATTAATATTATGGCCAAACTTATTGAATATAGTTCCGAAGCCCGCAATAAACTGAGAAAGGGTGTGGATGGTCTGGCAACAGCAGTGAAGGTTACATTGGGACCGAAAGGTCGTAATGTGGTAATCGAAAAGAAATTTGGTGCTCCCACCGTAACAAAAGATGGTGTGACTGTTGCCAAAGAAATCGAACTGGAAGATCCCATGGAGAATATGGGAGCACAGATGGTGAAGGAAGTGGCTTCCAAAACCAGTGATGATGCCGGCGATGGTACCACTACAGCTACCGTTCTGGCCCAGTCCATTTTTACTGAAGGTTTGAAAAACGTGACAGCCGGTGCCAATGCCACCGAAATTCGCCGCGGTATCGATCAAGCCGTCAAAACAGTGGTTGAAGAATTGAAAAAACTGAGCAAAGATATTGAAGGTAAAACTGAAATATCCCAGGTCGGTGCTATTTCTGCCAACAACGATATGACCATTGGTGAACTGCTGGCCGATGCGATGGAAAAAGTCGGCAACGAAGGTGTTATAACGGTTGAAGAAGCAAAAACTCTGGAAACGGTGCTGGACGTGGTTGAAGGTATGCAGTTCGACCGTGGTTATCTGTCACCCTACTTTGTGACCGATCCGGAGAACATGGAAGCCGTTCTGGAAGATGCCATGATTCTGATCCATGACAAAAAGATCTCCAGTATGAAGGATTTGCTTCCAATCCTGGAAAAATCCGCTCAAACAGGAAAGCCACTCCTGATTATTGCTGAAGACATTGAAGGTGAAGCACTGGCTACACTGGTGGTTAACAAAATCCGCGGTACGCTGCGCGTCTGTGCGGTAAAGGCTCCCGGATTCGGCGATCGGCGCAAGGCCATGCTGGAAGATATCGCCATTCTGACCGGCGGCCGGGTCATCAGCGAAGAAGCCGGATTTAAACTGGAAAATGCCGTGCTGAGCGATCTCGGTTCAGCCAAACGGATTGTAGTGGATAAAGAAAACACCACCATTGTGGAAGGTGCCGGAGAAAAGAGTGAGATTAAGGGAAGAATCTCTCAGATTAAAAAACAGATCGAAGCAACCACTTCGGATTACGACCGTGAAAAACTGCAGGAACGTCTGGCGAAACTCGCTGGCGGTGTTGCCGTCATTAAAATCGGCGCAGCTACTGAGAGTGAAATGAAAGAGCGAAAAGCGCTGGTTGAGGATGCGCTCCATGCAACACGCGCCGCGGTGGAGGAAGGAATTGTGCCCGGCGGCGGTGTAGCCTATCTGCGCGCTCTGCCCGCTCTTGAAAAAATGAAACTGAACGGCGACAAACAAATCGGTGTCAATATCGTGCGCAGGGCGCTGGAAGAACCGATTCGTCAGATCGTCAATAACTGCGGGCTGGAAGGCTCGGTTGTGGTCGAAAAAGTGAAAGCCGGAAAGACCAACTTCGGTTTCAATGCGGCTACCGAAGCCTATGAAGAAGATATGGTAAAAGCCGGAATCATCGATCCTACAAAAGTATCCCGCACCGCAATCGAAAATGCGTCTTCGGTAGCGGGTATGCTGTTGATGACCGAAGCCGTGGTTGCTGAAGAACCCGAAGAGGAAAAAGCACCGCCTATGCCTCCCGGTGGCGGCGGAATGTATTAATACAGGACACATAAAAGCCCCCGGATTCCGGGGGTTTTTTATTTCAGAGCTGGATAAATAAATCATGGTGAAGAATTATCACATGGCTTACTCCAGACAATATGAACAAGCTCCGCTTTTCATAAATCAATCACAACAAATAATCTAAATGCGATTATCTCCTTTTCTTGATTATGGTATATGGGATCCCCGCCATTCTGGCCTGTCAGCCTGGAAGCACTTATAATCGTAGGTATGCCCGGTTCTAAATAATCCTGTAACATAATCGTTGAAACTACTTCATTTTATTCATAAATTATTGTTTAAACAAAAATAATGAATGATTATGCCTACTGAATCAGAGATTAAAAAAATGACAGTGCCGGATATTCTGGCCAGAAAAAAGAGCGGAAAAAAAATAACTGCGCTTACCGCTTACGATTATTTAATGGCGGAAATGCTGGATGAAACGGGAATAGATATTATTCTTGTCGGCGACTCACTGGGAATGGTGGTCAGTGGATATGAAACCACACTACCGGTGACCATGGAGGAAATGGTATATCATACCAGAATTGTGAGTAAGGGAGTGAAACATGCGCTACTCGTCGCCGATATGCCGTTTCTTTCCTATCAGGTATCTGTTGAACAGGCGGTTGCCAATGCAGGCCGTTTTCTGAAAGAGACAGCCGCCCAGGCGGTGAAGGTGGAAGGCGGAAGAACATTTGTGCCGGTTGTGGAAAAACTGGTAGCAAGCGGAATCCCGGTAATGGGTCATATTGGATTACTGCCGCAATCTATTCACAAATACGGAGGATATAAATTGCAGGGAAAGGATCCGCGGGCCTCCAACATATTAAAAGATGATGCCCGCCGGCTGGCCGACGCCGGAGCGTTTTCTCTGGTTCTGGAAAAGATTCCTGCAGAACTCGCCAGGGAGATTACTGCTGCAGTACCGGTTCCAACTATCGGAATTGGAGCAGGCCCGCATTGTGACGGGCAGATTCTGGTGAGCCACGATATGCTTGGGATCTATGATAAATTCAAGCCGCGGTTTGTCCGGCGGTATGCTGAACTCGGGAAAGAGATGCGGATGGCCTTCAAAAAATATATCGATGATATTCAATCCGGAAACTTTCCGGCTGAAGATGAATCTTTCAGCTGAGTATTGAATAATATGATAACCATTCGAGAAATAAAACAGATGCAGGCGACTTCGGAGAAATATAGGTCCGAAGGAAAAAAAATCGGATTTGTTCCCACCATGGGCTTTCTACACGAAGGACATCTAAGCCTTATCAGACAGATGCGGCCCCTCTGTGACATTCTGGTGGTTAGTATTTTTGTGAATCCCACTCAGTTTGCACCTTCGGAAGATCTGGAGCAATATCCCAGAGATTTCGAACGGGATGAAAAACTGTGCCGGAATGAAAATGTGGATATCATTTTTTATCCCGACAGCGGACAGATGTATCCGGCTCCTTATGCCACCTATGTTCATGTGGAAAATCTTACCGACACTCTCTGTGGTGCCTCCCGACCCGGGCATTTTCGCGGTGTTACCACAATAGTAACTAAACTTTTCCATATTGTTAAACCACACCTGGCTATTTTCGGAGAAAAAGATTTCCAGCAGGCGGTTGTGCTAAAAAAGATGGTGGTAGACCTGAATTTCGATGTGAAAATTATGACCGGTCCAATCATTCGTGAAGAGGACGGTCTGGCGATGAGCTCCCGGAATAAGTACCTGACAGCTAATCAGCGCCGTCAGGCCACCATAATCTACCAAAGTCTGCAGAAAGCTCAGGAAATGGTGAAGGCAGGAGAAAGAAATTCTGAAGTTATCAGAAAATATATTATAGATAACATCAATAGAATCCCCGAAACTAAAATAGATTATGTGGCCGTGGTGAATGAAACCACACTTAAGCCTGTTGTTCAAATAGACCACCATTCAGTAATAGCACTGGCGGTATATATCGGAAGTACCCGTCTTATTGACAATGTTCGACTGAATACAATTCGTTAAAAATAAATTCACCTCAACTGATTTTTCAAAAAAAAGCCAGGTTAAGAATGATCTGTGTCAACACTTATGTAACCGCAAATCATTTTATTGGACAAAAATATTTAGACTGCATTATTCAAAGACACAAAGACACGAAGTAAGTAATATTTATGAATCATGGAATTTATAAGTCAGATATGAATATGATTTTTTTATTCATTCCAGCACTCTTATTTTTTGGTGCCTTATTGACTTTGTGGCAAAATTTGTAAAAGAAACAAGTTAGATAATGAGTAATTTTTAAATACATAATTTTAAGGAGACTGATGGATTTATCGACCATTATTCTGGCAGCGGGAAAAGGAAAGCGGATGAATTCCAATAAACCAAAGGTTTTACATCCTCTCCTTGGACGACCAATGATTCATTATGTTATAGATACAGCTCTGGAAATAGGTTCTAAAAAGATTATCCTGGTAGTTGGCCACCTAAAGGACCAGGTGATAGAAGCTGTTAATAATAAAAGGGTGGAATTTGTTGTTCAGGAGCAGCAGTTAGGCACCGGACATGCCGTCCAACAGGCCAGCGGTTATTTTAAAAATTATGAAGGCAATGTACTGGTTCTTTCCGGCGATGTTCCTCTTCTCACCTGCAGCACCTTAAATACCATGATCCGAGTTCAGCAGGAGCAAGAACCACTCGCTACACTCCTCACAGCAAAAATGGATGATCCCACCGGCTACGGTCGCATAGTAAGAGATAGATCTGGCTATGTAAAAAAAATTGTTGAACATAAAGATGCAGATCCGGAGATCCTTCAAATAAAAGAAATTAATGTGGGTATCTATATTTTTAAAAGCCAGCCCCTATTCGAGACGCTTCCGTTGGTAAAGAATAATAACAGTCAGGGTGAGTATTATCTGCCGGATGTCATTAAAATTTATGTGGAGCAGGGGAAAAAAGTCGCTGCTATTCAGACCCCCAGTGTGGAAGAGACTCATGGAATTAACGACCTCGATCAGCTGAAAAAAGCGGAAGAGATTCTGAACAAGCGGAACTGATTTCCGGGTTTATTAAGATCGGTAAACCAGCAGACTTCATCGTGTCTACCAACTTCGACCATTTTTACCGCTTTCCCCTTATTTAGATTTGTGATATCTGGGAAATATCAGTATATTTACGCTTATTTTTGAATCCGGGAAGTAAAATGAGCAATCAAGAAGACATCCTCAGTGTAGAAAATCGTCCGGATTACACCCCGCAAATTGATGCCCGGACAAAAATTGTTGAAATACTGAGCAAAGTGGATACACGTCACGCTTATTCAGATATATTACTGGAGAAAGAAATAATCGACTTGTCTGATGTGGACAAGCGGTTTGTCACTGAAGTCGTAAACGGAGTTCTGAGATGGCGCCTCCGACTGGACTGGTATCTCAATCAACTGTACCTGGGCGAATACGATAATCTTCTGATTGAAGTAAAGAATAATCTCCGATCCTCGGTCTACCAGCTTCTTTTTCTGGATAAAATTCCGGCTTATGCGGTTTTGTATGAAGCGGTGGAAATTGCCAAGGCAAAATTTAATCAGAAGACCGCAAATCTGGTGAATGCTATTCTGAGAAATTATCTCCGGCAGGCCAAAAAATTCGATTTTCTGGAAATGGAGATGGAGATTCTGGATAAGCTGGCCTTTCGCTATTCTCATCCGAAATGGTTAATACAGCGCTGGATAGAACACTGGGGAATCGATGAGGTTTCGATGCTGTGCCAGGCGAATAATGAACGACCCCGCCTCTCAGTCAGATTAAACAGGCAAATTGCCGATCCAACTTCTTTTTTCAAATCCCTTGATGAGAATCAGATCTCTTATGAGGTTCATCCCGATTTCCCTGATTTTGTCTGGATCGATAATTTTCAGGATTTTCGAAAACTGGATTTCATCAGTCGCGGATGGGTTTCTGTACAGGATATCAGTACTGGTATCCCGGCTGTTCTGCTGAATCCGATACCCGGTGAAAAAGTATTGGATATGTGTGCGGCCCCCGGAGGAAAAACCGGTTATATTGCCGATAAAATGGGAGATGACGGATTCATTCTGGCCCTGGATCGTCATCCTTCCCGCCTGAAAACTCTGGCCAATAACATGAAACGTTTGCAGCTGAGAAGCCCCAGATCGGTTACGGCGGATGGCAACCGGTTACCTGTCCGGTGCGAATTCGACAAAATACTTGTGGATGCACCCTGCACGGGCTTTGGTGTGCTGAGAAAAAAAGTCGATTTAAAGTGGAAGCGAACGGAACAGGATATTTCCGAAATGAAGGAAGTGCAGTTAAAATTGCTGGAGCAGGCCGCTGCCTCATTAAGGGTTGGCGGATTGATGGTCTATAGTACCTGCACTCTGGAGCCGGAGGAAAATGAAAAAAATATTTACCGCTTTCTGGAAAAACACCCGGAATTTGAATTGCTGAGGTTAAAGAACAGAATACCCGAGAAATATATCACTCATAAATATTTCGTTTATACTTTTCCCCATAAACATCAGATGGACGGTTCATTCGCTGCGCTCCTTCAAAAAGGTGCCGCCAGCAAGAAAGAATGATATTTTTTTTAATGCAGAAGAAATCAACAGCAAGAAATAAAATTCGTTACAGCGGAACCCCATAAATCCGGTACGTTTTATACGGTCTTCCGCCCATCAGCTTAGCCGCCCGAATCATCATATTATTATCTTCGAGAATCCAGGACATTTCCGCGCTGTTATATCCGTTTTTAGTGCCCCGTTCGAATGTTTCCAGATAAAAGAGTCCGCCGATACCGGCGTGCTGCAATTCCTGTATCACTCCAAGAGTGATAACCCGCAGGCTGTTTATTTTTTTCCGGTAAATCAGAAATTTCAGCCAGCCCAGCGGAAACAGTCTCCCGTTGGGAATTTTGGCAAAAACCTGATTGTAGTCGGGGAGGGCCAGGGAAAAACCAACGGGTTTTCCCTTTATTTCGGCAATCAATACCAACCTGGGGTCAATGATTTTTTTAAAATCAGCAGCAAGGAAATCGAATTCTTCCGGAGTCATCGGAACAAATCCCCAGTTGCGGGACCAGGCATTATTGTAAATTGAGCGAATGCGCGCCAGTTCTGCCTGGAAATCGTCCATATCAACAGCCCGGATAACAACACCCAGTTTTTCCTTGGTAGCTCTGGCGACCTGAATAAGTTTATCACTGAAAATGAAACTTTCCTTATCGATCATGAAGGCCAGCACATCTTTCACTTTAGGAAATCCCAGCGTTTCCATAAGTTCTTGATAATACGGGGGATTATGAGTCATCATAAAATAGGGTGGAGTATCAAATCCATCGATAAGGATTCCGATTTCATCATTCGTTGATGGATTCATGGGACCCATCATGAAATCCTTACCCTTTTTCTTCAGCCATTCTCTCGCTGTATCCAGGAGGGCCCGGAAAACATTGGGATCGTCGATACCTTCCAGAAAACCGAAAAACCCGCTGTTATCCTTGTGAAAATCGTTATGCATCTGATTGGTAATTGCGGCGATTCTTCCCACCAGTTCTCCGTTTTTATAGGCAAGAAAATATTCAGCTTCTGAATGCTGAAAGAAGGGATTTTTGTTTTTATCCAGAATTTTTTTTCTGTCCATAACCAGAGGAGGAACCCAGTTGGGATCGCCGGCATTGATCTTCCAGGCAAATTTTATGAAATCCATCAACTGCGCTTTGTTTTCCACAGATTTGATGATGATTTCAGACATTTTCAATCCCCTTTTTTTAAACGGATATGGAATAAACGGTTTCGGTGTCAGATGATACCCATTTCCTTACCGATCTTTTTAAATTTATCCAGAACAATATCCAGGTCACGGTCCTCATGAGTAGCCATGTAGGATGTCCGGATTAAGGCCCGATCCGGTGGTACGGCTGGACTTATCACCGGATTCGAATAGACGCCATTTTGGAAGAGTATCGCCCAGAACTGAAAGGTTTTATCGTCATTCCCGATGATAATGGGAACGATGGGTGTTTTAGATTCCCCGGTATTGAAACCTAGTGCCTGAAATTCACGGATCATTTTTTGACCGATTTTCTGGAGCCGATGGACGATTTGCGGTTCTTTCTGGATGATCTCCAGTGTTTTAAGCACTGTCGCAATATTGGCTGGTGGCATACTGGCACTGAAAATAAGAGGTCGTGCAAAATGTTTGATATAATGAATTACTTCCGATTTACCGGCAATAAAACCCCCCAGTGATGCAAAAGATTTACTGAATGTGCACATCACCAGGTCCACTTCATCCCATATATTATAATACTCCTGGGTACCTCGTCCGGTCTCTCCTTCTACACCCAGTCCGTGAGCATCGTCTACATAAACCCGTGCCCGGTATTTCCCGGCCAGTTCAACCAGTCTCGGCAGATTGACAAGGTCTCCCTCCATACTGAACACGCCGTCGGTGATAATCATTTTGGGGATATCGGATTCGAGTTTTGATAATACCCGCTCCAGGTCGTCCATATCGTTGTGCTTATAACGCTTGATATTAGCTCCCATGTGTAATCCGGCGGAGAGAAATATTCCATCGAAGATACTGGCGTGATTCGTCTTGTCTGTAATAATAAGATCATCTTTTGTCAGCAGGGTAGAAATAGCACCCAGATTGCTCTGGTAACCGGTACTGAAACATAAGGCTGATTCCTTTTTGACGAACGCAGCCAGTTTTTCTTCAAGTTCTTCATGGAGTTCCAGTGTTCCGTTCAGAAATCTCGATCCCGAACAGCTGGTTCCATATTTTTCGATAGCCTTTATGGCTGCTTCCTGAACCCGGGGATCTTTAGTCAGTCCCAGGTAATTGTTCGAACCGATCATGATGATTTCTTTTCCGTCCATGATCACTCGGGGACCATGATTTTCCTGGATAGGTTTGAAATAGGGATAAATTCCCATTTCCATGGCTTCCTTGGCCCGGGTAAATTTTAAACACTTGTCAAAAATATCCAAACGTTATCCTCCTGTTTTCGGCATATATTGTGCTGAATATAAACGAATGAGGTAGTTTTGAGAAACGAAAAATAATTTGATTACTGATTTGCTAAATACAGCCCCGATCATAGAATCAATATTAAGATTTACTCATCATCACTCTGTATATCAGAAATTCACTGAATATTGTATTTCGGTTCTATGCTAATTCCAGCTTAATTATAAAGTTATTGATTCATTTGAATAACAGAGACAGGAGATCCTGGGTGGCCGTTCCTTTTCCCATGGTATAAATATGGATACCGGGCACGCCAAAATCAATTAATTGTTCACAGAGTTTTTTAACATAGGCAATTCCGGCCTTTCGTGATTCAGCAGGAGTTCTGGCCTGTTCCATGCTTTCCACCAGCTCACTGGGGAGGGTAATATGGAAATCCCGGGGCAGGGAAGATAACTGACCGAGTGTGGTTATTGGTTTAATTCCTGGAAGTATTGGTACTTTTATTCCTGCAGAACGCGCCTTTTCAACAAAATCTCTATAAACATTGAACTGGAAAAACATTTGTGTGATGATATAATGAGCACCTTTATCCACCTTTTGTTTCAGAAAATAGAGATCTTTCTCGAAGTTGGGAGATTCATAGTGTTTCTCCGGATAGCCGGCTACACCGATACAAAATTTAGTCGGCTGGGCATTTTCCAGTTGTTCCAGATAAAAACCTTCATTCATATTATGAATCTGTTCAACCAGTTCACTGGCATATTTATGGCCGTCTTTTTCCGGAATAAATATTTTTTCTCCCGGTGGTGGGTCACCCCTCACCGCAAAAATATTCTCAATACCCAGAAAATGGAGATCGATCAGAGCATCTTCCGTTTCAAATTTACTGAATCCGCCCAGAATAAAATGAGGGACTGTATCTACCTTATACCGATTGGTTACTGCAGCACAGATGCCCACAGTACCCGGCTTCTTCCTTTTGGGAATTCGGTATATCAACCCATTTTTTTCCTCATAGACCACCTGAGGCTGATGGTAAGTGACGCTGATAAAGGCGGGATTGTAGCGGGTCAGTGGATCGATAACCTGGAAAAGCTCCTCGATACTCTGTCCTTTATTGGGTGGCGTTATCTCCAGTGAGATCATCAGATCTTTAGATTGTTTAATCGCTTCTATTACCTGCATAATATTCCATCCTGAAAAACACTAATTATAATAAAACATTCTGTTCGAGGAAACAAATATAATTACAGACTGCTGGATACTGGATACTGGATGCTGGATGCTGGCTAAACCAGGGAAGGTTTAGTCCCGACGGGTGAACCGGAGGTTGACAGGGAGTCGGGAATGCTGGATGCTGGATGCTGGCTAAACCAGGGAAGGTTTAGTCCCGACGGGTGAACCGGAGGTTGACAGGGAGTCGGGAATTACGGATGCTGGATGCTGGATGCTATTGCGCCCTTACAGGGCTTGATTCTATGGAAAGTTAAGACCTTTTTTTTCGCTCCCCAACCTCCCCCTTTCATCCCCCTCCTAAATTTAGGAGGGGGAACGAGGGGGTGGTTGAATGCCTATTCAATTGTCCCTGCGGGACAAACATAAAGATATACCATCATAATATTTTGGTCTTCTTACTTTGTATTTTGTACTTTGTACTTTGTATTTTCTTCTTATTTTCTTGTATCTTGTATCTTGTTTTCTTCTTTTTGCAGACTGTCAACTGTCAACTGCCAACTGCCAACTGTATTTTGTACTTTGTATTTTTTACTCACTCTCTTGTTTTCTTGTATCTTGTAATCTTGTCCTCTTGCCTTTCTGATTCCAATCTAATTGAGAATGCAATTGTTTTTAAATGAAAAATTGTGAAAATTAAAAACCAGTGTGTAAGTAACGTTTGAAACCTATGGCTCATGTATTTCTGACCGGGGCAACCGGTTTTATCGGCAGTTTTGTTGCAGAACATCTCATAAAAAACGGACATCGGGTTACCTGCCTGATCAGGCCTACCAGCTCGACCAGATGGCTTAAGCAACTGCCGGTGGAGTACTGTGTGGGATCCTTGAATGATCCTGCCGCCTGCCGGGATCCCATACAATCTGCAGATGTCGTTATCCACACCGCCGGAATCACTAAAGCCAGAACGGAAAAAGAATATTACCATGGGAATGTGGAAACGACCCGGCAGTTGTTATCAGGGATCAGAGATTATGGGCATTCACTTAAACGGTTTGTTCATATCAGCAGCCAGGCCGCCGTGGGACCATCGTTGTCCGAAAATCCGGTCGATGAAAATAGTCCTCCTCATCCGGTCACTCATTACGGGAAAAGTAAACTGCTCAGCGAAAAGGTTGTTCATTCTTTCTCCAATGATATACCGGTAACTATCATCAGGCCTCCGTCGGTGTACGGACCGCGGGACAGAGAGGTGTACAAAATATTCAGAAGTATTAAAATGGGAATCAATGCCATGGTAGGATCGGTGGATCAGCTGGTAAGCCTGGTCTTTGTGGAAGATCTGGCCCGTGGAGTGACTAAGGCAGCCTTTTCTCCTGCCGCCAGGGGCGAAATTTATTTTCTCTGCGAAGAAATTCCCTACCATTGGTCGGAAGTAGCTGATTTGACAGGACGGTTGATGAACAAGAAATATATCACCCTTCGTATTCCAATTCCACTGGTACACCTCTTTGCCTTTATTTTCGAGAAATTAGCTGGTACCATTGGAAAAGCCACCATTCTGAACAGAGATAAAATAAAAGAAATCAGACAACCATACTGGGTGATTTCTCCCCGTAAAGCTCAGAAAGATTTTGACTATAAGACAGAATATCCACTGGAAAAAGGACTGAGAAAAACTATTGATTGGTACCGTGAAAATGGTTGGTTATGAACCAAAAGATAAGGTTAAAAATATTGATGTTTTAATCCTTTTTCCATTAGCTAAATAGTATATTTACAATATTTTACATTTTTTGTATTCTTTGAAATCTGCGTGCCGAAGGTATTCCTTCGAGATAATCCGTGCTGAAAAAATCTACGAATTGTTTAAATAATGTGGAAATAAGATGACTTTTAATACGGAAATAATATCAGTAGAAGAAGAGCCTGATCTTTTTTCTGCTTATATTTATCAATTTCAGCGGGTGAAGTCTTTATTTTCCTGGGATCCTTCCGGAAATCTGAACGGTGCACTTCAGGCAAGAATTAATGCATATTCCGCTCGTCCGGAGATGATTCAGATTTTAAAAAATCAGAATTCTTCTTATAAATTATCTGAAAGTACTATTCATAATCTCGAAAAATTGTCACAAGATAACTGCCTGGCGGTTGTTACCGGGCAGCAGGCCGGACTCTTCTCAGGTCCGCTTTATACTATTTACAAGATACTGACTGTCATAAAACTGTGCTCAAAACTGGAGTCAGAATATTCCGATTTTTCTTTCGTTCCCTTATTCTGGATGGAAGTAGGTGACAGTGATTACAGAGAAATCAATCATATTCATATATTGGATGCGGCCAATCAGCTGCGCCGTCTGAAATTGCCGGATACCCCGGAAGATTTTCGTTCGGTTTATCTGCGTGATTTGCCTGCGGAGATAAATGATATTCATAAGGAATTGCGTGAAATTTTTGTGCCCAACGATTTCAGGGATAACATACTGAATCGAGTAGAGGAAATTTTCGCTCCCGGCAAAAAAATTCCGCAGGCATTTGCAGAATGGATCTATGAGCTTTTGGGAGAATTCGGAGTGATTGTGCTGAATCCCACCGATCCGGAGTTTTCATCAATGGCCAGACCAGTATTTAAGAGCGCATTGGAAGGGCAGAGTACAATTCAGCATGAATTTGAACAGGTGAATCAGGAGCTGGAAAATGGGGGATTTCATTCCCAGATACGTATGGAAAACAACCAGACACTCCTCTTCTATCGCGGTGATAATAACGCGCGTCTTCGCGTAGATGTGGATCCACCCGGGCGCAACTATATTTTACGGTCTCCTGAGAAGTCTGTTAAAATTTCCTGTGACGAACTTTTCCGCCAACTGGACGCACACCCCGAAAAGTTCACCCCAAATGTGGCACTTCGTCCCCTGATACAGGACTGGTTGCTGCCAACAGCCTTGTATGTGGGTGGTCCCGGCGAAATCAGTTATGCCGCCCAGCTCAAGCCGCTTTATCAGTTGTTGAAGGTAGCGCAACCGGTTTTTTATCCAAGAGTTCGCCTTACTCTGCTGGAAAAGAAAATTCAGAAAGCATTGGAAAAAACCGGCCTGAATTATCAGGAAATATTTCGGTACCGCAAAAAGCTGGTCCCTTTCTGGATTCAGCATAAATCAGATCAGAGAGTTAACCATGAAATTGATTCCGCCACTTTTGCGATCCAGAATATACTGGACCGATTGAATCAAAATGTGATAAATATCGATCCCACACTGGAATCTGCATTTGAAAAAACCTCAGAACATATTCAGGATGGCATTAACCGTTTGCGAGAAAGGGTGACCGAGGCAGCCTCCAGAAAAATGGAAAATGAGATCCGCCAGGTTGAGAAAGTATCCTCCAATCTTTTTCCGGAAGGGATTTTTCAGGAAAGAATGCTGAATATTGTTCAATATCTGGTGAAATACGGACCCGATTTTATAAATGAATTATATAAATCGTTGAATGTGGAACAATTTGATCATCAATTAATTATCTTTTAGTGTAGGCTTTCCAAATATGTTATAAGAGCGATGATTCGAAGAATTATTATTACTTTTCAAGCTTTGTGGTTAATTTTACCTTTCATCTGCCAGGCACAGGAAGCAGATCAGTTTACGCCACTTTCTATTACTGAAAAATTTCTATACTTCACAGAAAAAAAAGACTGGATATTAGATGGCAGTCCTCAGGTATTTCAGGGAGGAGATCTGATTGAAATTGAAAGAGAACTGTCCGATATCATCCTTGAATATGAACCGGCTCAGGGATTCAGAGGGATCTTTATTTCCGAAAAACATGAATTAGTCCTGCAATTGAAACTATTCCTGTTTCCCACTCAGATTCAGGCATTTGGATTCTATGCTTACGATAAATCTCCTTCACTGGAATTTTATGATGTCGGATTTCAGGCATACCTGGCAGGAAGAAGGATTTCTGTTTGGTATGGCAAATTCGTTCTTCAGGTGGAAAGTCCAGATACCCTGAAGGACCAGCATAAAATTATGCGGGAATTTGCCAGGGATTTTTTGAATGAACTTCCGCGCCAGAAGCAGTATACACCAATACTCGATTGTCTGCCTGAGAAGAATTGTGTGGAACACTCCCGTAAATTCTCCATGAGCCGCTGGCTGTCGCAGGATTTTTTCAATAATATTTATTATGCTGACTATCATACCCCGGAGGGTTATTCCAGAATATTCATAATTGATAATGGTGAAACGGCAGCAGCCGACAGTAATTTCTGGAAATATTATCATTTTATGAGAGAAAATGCGGAAGTATACAGAGATACCCTGAAAATTGCAACGGACTATATTGTAGTGGGCGAACCATTATGGGGCAGAACCATCCTGGCCAAGAAAAATCAGATTATTTATGGAATTCTGGATTTTCGCAATATAAAATGGACCGAAGATCGCCTGCAGGAGTTGCTGGAGGGGCTGAAGAAGCGAAAAATTGTGAAACCGGGATGATTCGTCGCATTTATCAGTATAAACTCATGGTTTATGTGGATAGTGTTTTATGATATTCTCCCCTGAAAAGGATAAGCCTTCCTCCAATAACGGACTGCCTGATTATATTTTCAAACATATTGTGCAGCATAATGGTTGGTTTTTGAATGAATTTTTACCATCAGCAACAACTCTGCTGACAATTACGGAAGAAAACAGAGAAAAGATCAGTCATGGTAGCGACGGCAAATTCATTGTCGCACTTCCACGATTGAAACTGAAAGAGAT
>JAFGSO010000243.1 GCA_016934605.1 Calditrichota bacterium
AAAAGTAATATAATCCATCATTCAAAATGTACAGGAAAAAGCATGAAAATTTCCCGTAATTTAAAACAGGCAGCAGATCCCATTCTCGCGGCACAATTTGAACATCCCTTTGTGAAAGGTCTGGGAGATGGCACTCTGCCAATGGACAAATTCCGTTATTATATGATCCAGGATTCCATCTATATTGTAGATTATGCCCGTGCAATGGCCTGGGTTGCCCCACTTCTTCCGGATGTGAAAAGTATTATTGCCATGCTGGACGCCGCCAAAGCATCTTTCAATATAGAGCTGATGCTGAAAGAGCAATATTTTTCCCAATTCGGGATAACCGTGGATGAAGCACTTCGGTCTGAACCGGCACCCACCTGCAAAGGGTACATCGATCATCTGTTTCGCTATACGCGAACCGGTACGCTTCCTCAGGGTATGGCTGCCATTTTGCCCTGTGGCTGGGTTTATATCGAAATCGGCCGGAATTTCACTGAAAATCGCACTATTCCGGATGACCATCCCTACAAACCATGGCTGGAAACCTATGCGGTTCCGGAGTTCCGGGAAATGGTTGACTGGTGGTTTGATATTCTCGATCGGGCAGTGGAAGGAAAACCGGAATCTGAACTGCACGAAGTCACCGAAATTTTTCTCCAATCCTGCAGGTATGAATGGATGTTCTGGGAAATGGCCTGGAATTTCGAAAAGTGGAAGCCATAAAAATTTTCCCATCAGGAGAACCAAACATACCGTTAAAACCTGCTTTTGGTTTTTATCGAAGTAATACAGGGAGGAAACTGCCATGAAGTATTATTTTAGAAGGTACTTCAACCGTCCTCTTGTAATATCCATTCTCATTTTAACAATCTTTATTCTAATCTCTCACCCAAAAAATATTCAGGGGAAAGGACAAATGTCCGAACAGATAAATTTATCCGACCTGACCATCACCGTGATCTATGATAATAACGATTATAAACCTGAGTTGAAAAGTGCCTGGGGTTTCTCCTGCCTGATCTCCGGGGCGGAAAAAACCATTCTGTTTGATACCGGTGGAGACGGTAACATCCTGCTGGATAATATGAAGAAACTCGGTATTTCACCTGACACCATCGAAGCCATATTTTTATCGCACCGGCACGGAGATCATACCGGTGGTTTATCCAGGTTGCTAAGGCACTATTCGGCAGTATCGGTTTACCTTCCACACTCTTTTGAAAATGCCTTTAAAAAGGAAATAATAGCAACCGATGCATCTGTACAGGAAGTCACCGATTCGCTCCGGACATGTAAAGGTGTATATTCTACCGGTGAACTTGGCAATCAGATTATAGAACAATCATTAATCATCCGCACAGACAAAGGTCTGATTATCATAACCGGCTGTGCTCACCCCGGAATAGTGAAAATTGTTAAACACGCACATTCATTGTTTCCGGAGCAGATTTTCCTGGTGATGGGCGGATTTCATCTGACAGGCGCAGACAACCAGGTTTTGAAAGACATCGCCATGCAATTTCAGAAAATGGGTGTCCGTTATGCCGGTCCATGCCACTGCTCGGGTGACAATTGCCGGACAATTTTCAGCTCTGTCTTTCAGAAAAATTTCCTGAAAATTGGAACCGGTACCACTCTCAAGCTAGAAAATCTGAAAAAATAAGGATATCTTAATTACATTGAATAATTGAGAAAAGTTTTTAAACAGTATAACAGGAGTAAAAACTGAAAGATTTTTGTAAATCTAAACTTATCATTATATATTTTTCTGTTTTTCCCTTACACCTTATTTCCATATACCATATGCCGTATACTTATATAATACTCTGCACTTTAAGCTATCCTGTTAAAAAAGGAGAAATCAATTTTGACATTTGCATTTGGACCTGTACCGTCACGTCGCCTGGGGAGAAGCCTGGGCATCAATAATATACCTCCGAAAACCTGCACCTATGCCTGCATTTATTGCCAGGTCGGCCGAACTAGCGACATGAGAATCCAACGGAAAGAATTTTATGATCCGGACGTGCTTGTCCGCTCTGTAAGTGCAAAGGTGAAAGACTTAACGAAGAAGGGGGAAATAATAGACTATATTACTTTTGTACCGGATGGAGAACCGACACTGGATATTCATCTTGGTAAAGAAATTGAAATGTTACGGGCGTTGGAAATTCCAATTGCCATAATAACCAATGCATCCCTGTTGTGGAAAAGCGATGTGCAGGAAGAGGTCAAGAAAGCCGACTGGATATCGGTTAAAGTGGATACGGTAGATGATGATCTCTGGCACAGGATAAACCGGCCTCATCGAAAGCTCAAACTGCAGGAAATCCTGCACGGAATAAGAACCGTACGAAAGGAGTTTCAGGGGCAATTAGTAACCGAAACCATGCTGGTGAAAGGTCTGAATGAACAGGAAAATGCCTTGAGTCATACAGCCGATTTTCTTAGCGAAATAAAACCGGATAAGTGTTATATATCCATTCCCATCAGACCACCTGCGGAAGAAAACGTTTCAATTCCTGATGAAGAAAGCCTTTTACATGCGTTCGATATCTTTCATGGAAAACTGGAAAAAGTTGAATTGCTCTCAGGTGCCGAAAAAGATGAATTCACAACCGGTGAAGATCCGGAAAACGACTTGCTCAATATAACAGCGGTTCACCCCATGCGGGAAGAGGCGGTTCGATTGTTTTTGAAACGTTCAAACAAGGACTGGTCATTAATCGAAAAACTGCTGATTAAAAATAAACTGGTGCGAATTGAATACAACAATGATATTTTTTATCTTCGAAAAATTAGTTGAAAGCCAATAATCCCGGCAATACCATCCGGTTCAGGCATAAATCAACCTTCTTTCATTCGATGGAAGCAAAAAGTTTGATTAAAACCATAATTTATTGAAACGATTTATTTTAAGAAATTACTGAGATTTATATAAATTTTTCAAAACTTTTATTTCAATCAATGAAAAGCCAGGGAAATTCCTTGACAGATATTATCTATCACCCTATCGGGATAATTCATTCTCCTTTCGCTGATCAGGC
>JAFGSO010000244.1 GCA_016934605.1 Calditrichota bacterium
CAAAGCACCATTACCGGTTGCCTACTATTACACCGATACTGTCCCTGAGGAGGATCTTTCGGGAAGCAAACACCGGCACCGATGCGTCATTGCGAATATTTTTTATGTTCTGGAAGGGCATCCGTTTGTTTATCATTCCCGCAGCCCGGGATGTACCGGGGGAAAAAGATATACGGGTTTCAGCCGAAAGCTTCATCCGGATTTTGAATATTTCCTGTCCTGTGGCATTCCGGGAGAAATAGAGGGGGAACGTTATAAAAAAACCCCTGATCTGGTTAAGACGCATCTGAAGAATAATCCCCCTTTTGAAGCCCCGGGTCAGTATCTGGTATTCAAGAGGTGGGACAAACTCGATGATTCCGAACAGCCGGTGGCAGTGATATTTTTTGCAACGCCGGATGTATTGTCCGGGCTTTTTACTCTGGCGAATTTCGACCGGGATGACTCACAGGGAGTGATTGCACCCATGGGAGCCGGTTGTGCTTCGGTGATCAATTATGCTATGGATGAATCAAGAAAAACTTCGCCGAGATGCATCCTGGGAATGTTCGATGTATCTGCCCGGCCTCATGTGGCACCCCATATGTTAACTTTTACCATCCCGATCAAACGTTTTGCAGAAATGGTGGGGAACATGGAAGAGAGCTTTCTGATAGCCGGTTCCTGGCAGCAGGTGAAGAGGAGAATCCGGGATTAAATATTAAGGATGAAAGATTAAGGTAGGTTTCAGAATTCTTGTTCCCGACTCCTGGATCCTGGATCCTTACCTTGAACCTTGCGCCCTGCGCCTTGTTCCTAGGATATCTGAATCAACTGATATTTTTCCTGGTATTTGATTTTAAAATAGTCCCTTATTTTCTGGTTTTCCGGGAGACGCAGTTGCGGGTCTTTCTCGATTATGGCGAATGCATCCTGTCGTGCCGTTTCGATAATTTTCCGGTCCTCCACCAGATCTGAATATTTGAGATCGGGAAGTCCGTGCTGCCGGGTTCCGAAAAATTCACCACTTCCCCGTAAACGTAAATCCTCTTCAGCAATCACAAATCCGTCTGTGGTTTTTTCTATCATTTTCATCCGTTGACGGGCGGTTTCATTTATGTCTTCCGGTGTGATGAGGATACAATAGGATTTTTTGCTTCCGCGACCCACCCGGCCGCGGAGCTGGTGCAATTGACTCAGTCCAAACCGCTCTGCATGTTCGATAAGCATTATGGTGGATTGAGGGACATCAACACCGACTTCGATTACCGATGTACTGACCAGAATCTGAATTTCACCCTTTTTAAATTGCTGCATGGCTGTTTCTTTATCCGAACTTTTCATCCGGCCGTGAAGCAGAGCAAGATTAAAGTCCTTAAAAATATGATTCCGGAGAAACTCGAAACTTTCGGTTGCCGCTTTCAGATCCATTTTTTCCGATTCTTCCACCAGGGGATAGACAATGTAGGCCTGTTCTCCCGCTTTAATTTTTTCGCGGATGAATTTATATACCTCGGGAAGTTTTTTTTCGGTTCGCCAGGCCGTAATGACGGTCTTTCGGCCGGGAGGCATTTCATCAATCACCGACGTGTCCAGATCTCCGTACAGGGTCATTGCCATGGTTCTGGGGATGGGTGTAGCCGTCATCACCAGCACATGAGGGTTCCAGCCCTTGGCAATCAGTTCACCTCTCTGGAGAACGCCGAAGCGGTGCTGTTCGTCAATAATTACCAGTCCAAGTTTGCGGAATTCCACCGCTTCCTGCACCAGAGCATGAGTCCCGATCACCAGAGAAAGGTCTCCTTCTTTCAGGGCCGAGTGTAATTCTTTTTTAGTCTGACTTTTCAGAGAGCCGGTCAGGATACGGGGTTCAATCCCGGTACCGCTCAGTAATTCCCGAATATTCAGATAGTGCTGTTCTGCCAGGATTTCCGTCGGTGCCATTAGTGCTACCTGATAGCTATTTTCAATGGCGATTAAAGCGGAGATCAGGGCGACGACCGTCTTGCCGGATCCGACATCACCCTGCAGAAGTCGATTCATCGGGTGGCCACTTCGCAGGTCATCATAAATTTCACGCAAGACTCGCCGTTGTGCGCCGGTTAGCTCATAAGTTACTTTATTCAGGACTTTCCGGATGGTTTCACCGGAAGTTTTCATGGTAATTCCCTTAACCGGGGACCTGTGCTGAAAATGTCTTAAAGCCATCAGTATTTCCAGGTAAAATAATTCCTCGTATTTCAGCCGGCGTAATGATTCATGGATATCGGACATTTTTTCGGGGAAATGTATTTTACGGATGGCTTCAGGACGTTCCCGCAGGCGATAGAGATTGAGAAGCATTTCAGGAAGGTTCTCACTTACCGCATCACCGTATTTATCCAGGGCGTTATATATGATACGGCGGAAACCACGGGAACTCAGACCGCGGCTTCTGAGTTCCTGCCCGCTGGGATAAAGCGGAATGATCTGACCGGTATGCAGTTGCTCCTTCGATTCCTCAATGATATCGAAATCCGGATGAACGATCTGCCATCCCCGGTAAAAACCAATTTTTCCGCTGAAAGCCACTTCCTGGTCTTCCTTGAAAACCTTCTGAAAATAATCGACCTGATTGAACCAGACGCCGTCAAGGATGCCGGTTTTATCATAAATGGTGATAATGAGTCTTTGATGGGGGCGTGGGATTTTTTTGATTTTTACGATCCGTCCCACAACGGTTACGTCCTCTCCTTCACTCACCTGGCTGATTTTCATGATGGTGCTCCGATCGAGGTAGCGGCGGGGAATATAGGTGAGGAGATCTTCTACTGTTTCAATTCCGGCCTTATGAAGCAACGCTGCCCGGGCTTCACCAACTCCCTTTACATACTGAACATCCGTTTCGGCGGTCGATCGGAAGGTATCACCCATAAGAGTTTTTTAAGGAAATAGAATTAAATATTTTATTCAGTTAAGTTGTTTCCTGGAAAAATAAATCTGATACACCCATTTGGCCGCTTATAATTTCTGAACGATTTTTTCATCTTCAATCCGTCCATCCAGTAAATGGATGACCCTGTTGGCCTGACCGGCAAACATTTCATTATGCGTCACGATGACGAAGGTCTGCTTATACTTTTCATTCAGACGCAGGATCAGGTCGAACAGAGCCTGGCTGTTCTGGGTATCCAGGTTTCCGGTCGGCTCGTCTGCCAGCACCAGTTTGGGGTTATTGACCAGAGCCCGGGCTACCGCCACTCTCTGTAATTCCCCGCCGGAGAGCTGGGACGGTTTATGAGACATGCGCCGGGAAAGTCCCACTTCGTTCAGGAGCTCTTCGGTGTGGGTGAGATGATCTTTCCAGTCTTGTCCCATGATCATCCTGGGGATCATCAAATTTTCCAGGGCAGTGAACTCCGGGAGGAGATAATGAAACTGGAAAACAAATCCGATATTTTTATTGCGGAATGCAGCAATTTCTTTTTCTTTAAACTGGCTGGTACGTTGCTGATCGATGATCACCTCACCGACTGTGGGTTTATCGAGGGTTCCCATGATATGGAGCAAGGTACTTTTTCCGGCGCCTGATGGCCCCATAATCACCAGAATCTCTCCCGGCTGTATGTTTACATCAATCCCCTTCAGTACTTTGAGCACTTCCGGTCCAGAGGGATAGTGTTTTTCAACCTGAATTGCTTCCAGAATATAGCGGCTTGACGACCTCTCGGTTTGTTCGATCTTTTTATTCATAGCGAATGGCCTCCACCGGTTCAAGTTTGGAGGCTTTATAAGCCGGATACACAGATGCGATCAGACAGAGCAGAATGGCTGCAACAGCAATCAGGATAAAATCGAACGGTTGCATTTTCAGAGGAAGTTTATCAATCAGGTAAACATCCGGCGGAAGTCGGAGCAACCCGAAACGGTTCTGCAGAAATCCCACCGTGAATCCGATGGCGCTTCCCAGAATAGTACCTACTAATCCGACAATCACACCTTCAAAAAGGAAGATTCGCATGATACCGCGGGCGGATGCACCCATGCTTTTAAGAATCCCTATTTCCCTGGTTTTTTCCATGACAATCATAATGAGGGAACTGACGATATTAAAGGCTGCAACCATAATGATGAGGCACAGCACCAGGAACGCACCCCATTTTTCAATGGTCATCCAGCTGTAGAGGCTCTTGTTCAGCTCAAACCAGGTTCTGGTTACAAAAGGATAACCACCCACCTTCTTTTCAATTATAGGTGCAATTTTACCGGCCAGATTGTAGTCGTCCAGTTTAATATCTATCCAGGAAACTTCATCCTGCATGTTGAATAATTTCTGGCCCGATTCCAGGGAAACATAGGCCATGACTTTATCATATTCGTAGAAACCGACTTCGCTGATTCCGGTAACAACAAATTGTTTAAAGCGGAAAGGGGACATAATATTGGCTGTCTGGGGAATAATAAAGAGAGTTACCACATCCCCCGGTGCAAATATCATCAGATTTTCCGCTAGGTATCTTCCCAGGACAATTCCCGGCAATTCACGGTCTTCGTGAATCCGCATCCCCAGTTCGAATTCACCACTCACTATACTGCCCGGAATTTCCGTTACATTGCCAATGGTTTCCTGATCCACTGCCCGGATCACTGCCGGCTGATTATTATCCCTGGAGCGGCAGACACCCTCCCGGGTAATGATGGGAGTCGCACCCACCACATGAGGAATGGTCATAACCGTATCGATAAGTTCATCGTAATTTTGCATCCCCTCCACATAAAATTTGCGCAGCTGGATATGGGCATCGGCGTTGAACAGGCGGGTGCGTACTTCATCTTCGAATCCGTTAAAAGAGGACAGCACAATATCCAGGGCAGCGACACCGATGGTTACACCGATGATGGAGACATAGGTGATTATAGAAATAAAACCGGTCTTCCGTTTAGCACGGAAGTAGCGTTTTGCGATAAAAGTTTCGTAGGCCATATATGATTCAAATTAATTTAATTTTAATGACATATAATGTTTTTTAACCTGAATAATTTCCCTGACACAGGGCATAAAGTCATATATATTCATAATTGACTGAATTTATCATTTTAGAATGATTTAAAACGTGTTGTGTCATCTATCATCCTTCTAATTCAAAAATTTTTGGACCTGCTTCATTCTTTTTCCTGAACAGTGGGTCCTTCTCTGTGTCCTTTGCGACCCTGTGGCACATAACTGGTCACAGAGTCACGGAGAGTACAGAGAAAGATCGTTGCCTGACATATTCGTATAAGTGTTTATAAATTGATATTGTGAAAATCTGATAAACTTTCCCCGGATTGTTTATATACCTTACCATAGTTTAAAAACACATATACCCTGTAACATCTGAAGCAGGTGGATAAATTCTGATATCATAAAGTTTGATGGTTTCATTTACTGTTCCGGCCTCATTTGTGGAAAAAAGATGACATCCCGGATGGATGGAGAGTCCGTGAGCAGCATCACCAGACGGTCTATACCGATGCCCAGTCCTGCCGTGGGAGGCATACCATATTCCAGAGCCCGGAGAAAATCCTCGTCCAGAACCTGGGCTTCTTCATCTCCTTTCGCCCTAAGAGCCATCTGATCCTCAAAACGTTCCCGCTGATCAAGCGGATCATTCAGTTCACTGAAGGCATTGCCGATTTCCTTGCC
>JAFGSO010000245.1 GCA_016934605.1 Calditrichota bacterium
ATCAGTTTCACATGATAAAATCTTTAAATCATTGGCCTATCTTACTTTGTGCCCTGCTATCATGGAATTCATGAATTATTCAGGTTAGAAGTTCAACGGCAAAATCTGGATATCAGCGGATTTGCAGACTGCAGGATCACATTTTGATTAAAAATAAAATATGTCTCATCCGGGCAATTATAGCTTTCAGTTACCCGTATTCGAATATTTGTCACAAAAATCTGCTTTAAAAGCAGAGAAATTGCCATTCAGTATAGCTTCTCTTGCATCACGTATCAGTTTCATATAGAAATAAATATTATGGATGGTCGCCAGCCTGAGAGCCAGTACTTCATTTACATTGAACATATGTCTGATATAGGCACGGGAAAAATTCCGGCAGGTATAACACATACAATCTTTCTCCAGCGGAATCATGTGTTCTTTATAACGGGCATTTCGTATCACCAGTTTTCCGTTTTGAGTAAAAACCGTGCCGTTACGGGCATTTCGTGTTGGAATCACACAATCGAACATATCCATACCGCGCTCAATAGAATCCAGCAGATCGACAGGATTACCGACGCCCATCAGATATCTGGCCTGCTCTTCCGGCAAAATATCAGTGCAGAATTCAGTAACTTCGTTTCTCATTTCCGCTGATTCCCCAACTGCCAAACCGCCGATTGCATAACCGTCGAATCCTATTTCCATCAGGGTCTCCATACTTTCCCGTCGAAGGTCCCTGTATATCCCTCCCTGTACAATTCCAAACAGATATTGTCTGTGATTATATATTTCTTCAGTATTCATGAAATGCTGGCGGGAACGTTTGGCCCAGGAGACCGTCAAATGATGTGCCCGGCGGGCAGTTTCCAGATCACTTGGATTTGCTATGCATTGATCCAGTACCATCATGATATCCGAACCAATATGGCGCTGTAAATCCACCACAGACTCTGGAGTAAAAAAATGCAGAGAGCCATCCCAGTGCGAGCGAAAACTGACACCCTCTTCAGTGATTTTCTTCAGATCATCCAGGCTGTATATCTGAAATCCTCCGCTATCCGTCAGAATAGGACCTGGCCAGGCATTGAATTTATGTAGTCCGCCTGCTTTGCGGAGAATGTTCATTCCCGGTTTCAGATAGAGATGGTAGGTATTACCCAGAATAATTTGTGTTCCATGGTCTGAGAGGTCCTGCGGAGTCAGCGTTTTTACCGTTCCTATGGTACCAACGGGCATAAAAACGGGTGTGGAAACCTCTCCATGATCGGTGATAAAACGCGCTGCTCGTGCCCTGGTTTTCGGGTCACGAGCTTCAAGATGAAATTCCATCATTTAAACTCTTGTAGGAAACGTCCGGCGGAATGCAATTCAAGTGATTCAGAATTTTTGTACAGTCAAACCATTTCAATATCAATAACCAGATCTTTTCGGATATCGAAAGTTCTCTTAATTTTCTGTTCCAGTTCGATACGATTTATCTTTTCTATTTGAACGGTAAATACTTCATTCTGTTCATCTTTTTCAAGCAGTGTGCCCTCGGTATTGATAGTTCCTTTATGTTTTTCGTCATAGAAAGCTATCAGAACCTGATCGCCCGTATCCAGAGCAGTCAGAATTTCTTTCAATCCCGGGATATTTCTTTCCTGTTCCAGCAATTCCTGATCTCTGGAAAGTATGATTTCCTTAATATCACCGTCCTTAAAGAAAAATTCGATGACTCCCCCGCCCTTTTTGGCATAAACCAGATTTCGGGTTGCGCTCTCAATCATCTGTCTTTCAAGATTTATGATCCTGCCGGTAAAACTGTCATCTGAAATATCGATAATCTCAACAATAACCGGCATATCATCTATTGAACCATCATATCCTATTCTGACAATTTCAACCTGTTTCCCGACACCTAATTCCTTTACACGCCGTTTTACTTCATCCGGCTGCAAAGCTCCATTGCGTACTGCAGATCTGGTTTTTTTCTTCTTAAACGGCCAGAAGAAATAACGTTTTGAATAATCAGGAGATTTCTTTGATGAACCGGGTTTTTCCTGGTTTAAATGAATTCGATTAAATCTCATACCGACTCCAGGTTTGATATGTGGTTCACCAAAATTATGATATAATAAATTAAAATGCAAATTTTATTTTCTTAATCCCAAAAATATTAAATGGTTATGTAGTAATTCAATTTCGGCCATGCAGAAGGTAAATTATTTGTATGTCTAGTGAAACAAACTGTCACTAAAACCATTTTTTCACAAATATATTGAAAAAAAAGACAAAAATAATTAAGCTTATAGAAAAAATTGTCCTGAGGCGCAGTTGACCGATCTGGCAATATACTGAATTTTTGGAACTTTAACAGAACTGAGAAACAATTAGATTCTTATAGAATTTCATAAATCAGGAGATAAAAAATATGAACATTCTGGTAACCGGTGCTGCGGGTCAAATTGGATCTGAATTGATTGGTGAACTCAGGAGAAGGTATGGGACAGAGGCGGTAATTGCATCCGACATCAATGCGGAAGCCGGGAAAGAGCTGCAGAAATCCGGTCCTTTTGAATTGGCAGATTGCACAAATTATGATAAAATGAAGGAAGTTATCCGCACTTATCATATTAAAACAATCTATCATCTGGCGGCCATATTGTCTGCAACAGCTGAAGCGAAACCTCAGCTAGCCTGGAATGTCAATATAAATGGTTTATACATCATCCTCGAACTCGCACGCGAATATGGCTGTTCAGTATTTACGCCCAGTTCTATCGGAGCTTTTGGCCCTACTACCCCTAAAATAAACACTCCACAGGATACCGTTCAGCGTCCAACCAGCATGTATGGCGTCACCAAAGTGACCGGTGAACTGTTATGCGATTATTATTATCAAAAATTCGGCGTTGATACCAGGGGACTGCGCTATCCCGGCATCATATCCAATGTAACACTTCCCGGGGGTGGAACTACCGATTACGCAGTAGACATTTTTTATGAAGCTATCCGAAACAGGAAATACACCTGTTTCCTGAAAAAAGGAACATACCTGGATATGATGTATATGCCCGATGCCATAGAGGGAGCCATTCAACTGATGGAAACTGAAGGGGAAAAATTGAAACACCGCAATGCCTTTAATGTAACGGCAATGAGTTTCGATCCGGAAGAAATTGCCTCGGAGATCAAAAAACATATCCCTGAATTCCAAATAATTTATGAGGTGGATCCGGTGAGACAGGCTATTGCCGATTCCTGGCCGCAGCATATGGATGATTCTGCAGCGCGGCAGGAATGGGGATGGAATCCACGGTACGACCTCGCCGGGATGACTGAGGATATGATTCAAACCCTGCAGGATAGACTGGTGCCTGCCGGTGAAAAAATAAATGATTGAACTCATAAAAAATCCGGTTGTTATTTTGAAGAAAGATAAAATTTCAACTCAGATTTTTTGTTGACTCATATCACTGCATCAATTAAATTTCGGTAAAAATAAGGGAGTTAGCTGTTTTGTCTGAGCGTCACCAAAAAACATACATTCCTGTTCGTGAATTCATTGAGAGCTGGGATAAGGAGCTCTACGAATTAACAAATTTAGATTATTTCATTTATTTGATGATAAATTATCTTGGCAATAATCTGGAGAAGCGATTTTTTATTGAGAACAGGAGTCATTCCGACCTGTTTCTCGATTTCGATCGCATCGGGACAGTATCATTTAATCTGGGAGATGCCTTCGAATACTTTCTGGAAGAAAATTGCTTCGGATCCTGCCCGGTGGATTGCCTGAGAGATCTGGACGGCCAGATCGACAGCAATTCTCTGGATCTGGATGACAGTTTAAAAAGAAAACTGGAAATACTGCAATCTTTTCTGGTTGGTAAACTGGATAAAGAGCAGTGCCTCAGACTCGACCTGATGAATAATGTGATTCTGGATACTCTGCTGCAATTTTATAATGAAGAAATGGAACTTGAGATAGAGGAAAACAATTTGATGCTACTCGAACTGGCGGAATTTATCGAGAATGTCATTATTGATTTCATACGCTTCGAGAGCCAACCTCTGCTAAATAAACCTTTCAATAATGCTCTGGAATATTTTGAAGCACTTCTTCAAAGTGAAACAGAGGAAAAATTGGAGAATGAATGGTCTGACTCTGATGGAGAAAGTGAGTGGGGAGAAGAACATCAGAATTATAAATGGGAAAAAATCCAGTCATCCATCGACGACGTTTTTCTGCAATTCCTGAATGATGAGCACTATAATCCGAAACCGGCAGATAATTCCCTGGCTCATGATATTAATTATTTGAACCGTTACCTGAAAGAATACGCCGGAATTGAAAAACTTTCTGAATTTGAGCAGCAGCATCTGGCCGAATTTCTGTCAACCTGGCTGGCCAGAGAATTTGTTCTCTCGGATGCCAAATCTGTCTCTCACGTATTTCGGGCAACAGCACGATTTGTTACCTTCTTATATCATCACTACCAAATTAACCTGAAAAGGGAATTTTTGAAATTATATGATACCCTGAAAACTGATCTCCCAAGAGTTATCCAGGCAACCAATGCATTCATCTCAGATTACAATCTACTTGAAGCAGTCCTTGTTTCAGGATATCAGGAGATGGAGCAGAAAATCGGTTATTTCGAGGTACTGGGAATTCATAATAAAATCGCCCGTACCTTAAATGTGAAAGATGTTTTTAATGGAGCTCCCGGATTAAACCTAAAACTGGATTCTTCTGCTTTTTTCAAGGTACATAAGGGCGATATTATTCATGCCAGTATTATTAACAAAACAGGTGAATGGGAAATTCTGGAAATTCAATATATATATCCCCGTATTTCTAAAAATTTTATTACCGGTTAGATTCATACGTCAAGGAGAAAAATCGGAAGAACGATTAATATTCTGTTTTTCATGAATTTAATAAGTCAAAATATATCGATAAAAAATCAGGAATTTCTGAGTATCCTAACTTCAACTTAAAAATTTCTGATTCATGAAAAATAAATTTTTTTAAATTTGAAAAAATAATTCTTGATTTAATGAATTTGAAAATATATATTCAAGGTGACGATGGGGCTCTCCCCTCAAAATCCTCCCTCCCAAATTAAAATAGTTTTGGCTCCATTGTCATACGGGGACATCGAAAGATGTCCCCTTTTTTATTAAAAGAATAATTTAAAAATTATGAAAAAGGGTTCAGGAAGTTTCAAATTTCTCATTGGATTAACCAATTAGAAGGTGAAATAGCTTATTCAGAATTTCATCCGATTATACTTATTTCATTCTAACATAGAGTTTTAAGATGCATGTATAACTATACTTCTTTTCATCTCTATTTTCCAAAGAGTCTGGACCATTTTACATTGAACTATCATCCGAGGTTCATTGCTACCCACATTTATACCGTGAAAGGCGAAATTGTTTCCACTATAGAAGTCCGGTTCAATTTTGAGTAAATTTAGCTGAAGGCGCCGGACATGAGCCGGCCGGGATAAATTCAGATATGTCAGGATTTCGAATTTTCATGATACTTTGCAATGTATCTAACGCATTAAAGATATATTATTATAGGCAAATGAAGAAAATCATAATAATTTCTGTTAAATTACGGGTGATATGAAAATTGTTGGAAAAGGGATATAATTTGTCTTTCCAGTTCCTATTATGAATTCATACGGACAAATTTATTATGAAAGGATAAATAATGGCATCGCAAAAAAGTGATAGTTTTAATACCCAAAAAATTTTGAAAAACAATGGAGACTCGTACACTTATTTCAGTCTTCCAGAACTGGATAAACAGGGTTTACTAAACCTGGATAAAATGCCGTTTTCCATTCGAATTCTCCTGGAAAATATGCTTCGGAAAGAAAATGGGCAAATAGTCACCCATGAGGATGTGGAAAAGGTGATTCAATACCATCCCATAAAGGTAAGTCAAGCAGAAATCCCCTTCATGCCGGCACGGGTCATTTTACAGGATTTCACCGGTGTACCAGCTGTGGTGGATCTGGCAGCCATGCGGGATGCTTTGAAAGAACTGGGCGGAGAAGCCGAACAGATTAACCCGGTAGTTCCGGCAGATCTTGTGATAGACCACTCGGTCCAGGTAGATGTATTTGGCACTCTGGATGCTTATGAGCGGAATGTTCAAAAAGAATACCAACGTAACGGAGAACGATATCAGCTACTGAAATGGGCACAAAAAAGTTTCCGGAACTTCCGGGTGGTGCCGCCGGGGATGGGAATTGTACACCAGGTAAATCTGGAATATCTGGGCAGCGTTGTTATGCATGATAATAAAAATGGCGATCGGATGGCGCATCCCGATACACTGGTAGGTACCGATTCCCATACCACCATGATCAATGGGCTAAGTGTGCTGGGATGGGGAGTTGGTGGTATTGAAGCTGAAGCAGTAATGCTCGGGCAGCCCTATTATATGGTACTTCCGGAAGTCGTCGGAGTCAAGTTAAGCGGTCTTCTCCCGGAAGGTGCAACAGCCACAGACCTGGTTCTAACCATCACAGAAATGCTGCGAAAAGTGGGTGTGGTAGGAAAATTTGTTGAATACTTTGGTACGGGATTGTCGAATCTGTCCCTCCCGGATCGTGCAACTATTGCCAATATGTCCCCGGAATATGGTGCAACCATGGGTTTCTTTCCTGTTGACAGCAAACTGCTCGACTATTTGAAGATGACCTCACGGACCTCCGCACAGATCAGTCTGGTGGAGAGGTATTCTCGCGAACAGGGATTATTCCGGACCGATGATACCCCGGATCCTTCCTACAGCACCGTTCTGGAACTTGACCTTTCCACCATAGAGGTCAGCCTTTCCGGTCCCAGAAGACCCCAGGATCGAATACCGCTGGCGAAAATGAAATCAAGTTTTTATATATCACTCAAAGAATTGTTCGGAAAGCCTCTTCCGCCACACGTCAAGGAGGTTGATGGGCAATTTGTTTCCGCAAAGGAAAAACAACCGGAGCCGGAAATTTTGACACACGGTTCGGTAGTCATTGCTGCAATCACCAGTTGCACTAACACATCCAATCCTTCCGTAATGCTCTCTGCCGGTTTGCTGGCCAAAAATGCTATGGAGCGCGGAATCAAGACCAAACCATGGGTAAAAACCAGCCTTGCGCCGGGAAGCCGGGTTGTTACCGATTATCTCGAGAGCGCCGGCCTGATGGATAGTCTGAATGAGCAGGGTTTCAGTATTGTTGGCTATGGTTGTACTACCTGCATCGGCAACAGTGGTCCCCTTCCCGAACATATTGATAAAACTATCCACGAGGAGGACCTGGTTGTTGTAGCTGTTTTGAGTGGTAACCGGAATTTCGAAGGACGGATTCATGCCTCGGTCAGGGCAAATTACCTGGCCTCTCCTCCCCTGGTTGTTGCCTATGCTTTAGCCGGACGTGCTGATATTGATTTCGAGAACGAGCCCCTGGGAACAGGGAGAGATGGAAATCCGGTCTATCTCAGAGATATCTGGCCGGATCAGAAAGAAATCGTTCAAAAAATAAATACCTCCCTCGATCCTGAAATGTTCGAGGAAAAATATAGTGAAGTGTTTAGCGGAGATCACCACTGGCAGTCCATGGAGGTGACAGGTGGAAAACGATATAAATGGGATGAAAAGTCCACCTATATCAGAAAACCACCGTTCTTTTCGGACATGTCAATGAGTAAGAATAGCATTAAAGATATAAAAAATGCCAGGGTACTGGCCTATCTGGGAGATTCTGTTACAACAGACCACATATCTCCGGCCGGAACTATTCAGCCAAAAAGTCCAGCCGGACAGTATCTTTTAGACCATGGAGTAGAAATTAAAGACTTCAATTCTTACGGCTCCCGGCGCGGAAATCATGAGGTTATGATGCGGGGAACTTTTGCCAATATCCGGATTCGAAATAAGCTGCTTGACGGGATCGAAGGTGGCTACACCCGCTACTTCCCCACCAATGAACAGATGACAATCTATGATGCTTCTATAGAATATCAGAAGGGAAATATCCCCCTGATTGTCATTGCCGGCAAGGAATATGGCACAGGAAGTTCAAGAGACTGGGCAGCGAAAGGCACACTTCTACTTGGTATCAGGGCCATTATAGCAGAAAGCTTCGAACGTATACACCGCAGTAATCTGGTTGGCATGGGCATTTTGCCTCTTCAGTTTCTTCCCGGAGATTCTGCAGAGAAGATCGGTCTTACCGGAGAAGAGATTTTTTCAATCACCGGCCTGGAAGAAGGTCTGAAACCGGGACAGGAGTTGAAGGTGCAGGCAATAGCAGAAGACGGGGTCTCCTACACTTTTAATGTAAAATCCCGTCTGGATACTCCGGTGGATGTTCTTTATTATGAAAATGGGGGTATTCTCCAGACAGTACTCAGGCAAATGGCTAAAAAGTAAAATTTCTGAATTACCCGGATTCAAGTTGCTGCATATTGC
>JAFGSO010000246.1 GCA_016934605.1 Calditrichota bacterium
CAGAAAACAAGATGTTCACCATCCCGGGTAAATACCGGAAATCCGTCGAATGTTTCATTGTAAGTGATTCGCTCGAGACTGCTACCATCATCATTTATTAGGTACAGGTCGAAATTCCGCGGATTTTCACTCTGCACATTGGATGAAAAAATAATTCGTTTATTATCCGGATGGAAAAAAGGGGCGAAGGAAGCTTTTCCGAAGTTGGTGACCTGCCTGATGTTCTGACCATCCGCATCCATCACATAAATTTCCAGAGTTGTTGGTCTTACCAGGCCGTTAATCACCAGGTCTTCATAATCTTCCAGTTCTTCTTCAGTTTCAGGTCTGCTTGCACGAAATACTATTTTTGAACCGTCCCAGGAGAAAAAGGGACCGCCGTCGTAGCCCTTTTCAAAGGTCAGCCGTTTCTGGTCGCCTCCGTCGAGGTTCATGCTGTAGATTTCGGGATCACCGGTTCTCATGGATGTAAATACGATCCGGTCCCCTGCCGGTGAGACGGTTCCTTCTGCAT
The DNA here is from genome assembly GCA_016934605.1 of Calditrichota bacterium. GTDB lineage: Bacteria > Calditrichota > Calditrichia > RBG-13-44-9 > RBG-13-44-9 > RQOF01. Next base: position 515 of record JAFGSO010000246.1, read on the forward strand.
CATATTTCGGTGAATCGGTTAATTTTTTTATGATTTTTCCATCAAGACCGGCCAGGAATATATCGTAATTGTCGTATAGTTTCCATACATAGCCTCTGGACATGTCAGGCGGGGGAGGACAGTTTTCGTCCTGCTGATGGGTTGATGCGTATAAAATTGTGGTATCGCCCGGCAGAAAATATCCGCAGGTTGTTCTTCCCTGTCCTGTCGACACCGGTTTTTCCCCCGAACCATCGATATTCATGATAAACTGCTGGTCGCACTGATATGAACCATGAGTCGATTGATAAATTAGCTGCTTTTCATTGAAGGCGAGATATGCCTCCGCATTTTCTCCTTCCACGGTCAGCATTCGAACATTTCGAAGATGTTTCTCACCGGGAAAAACATACCTATCGGACGCGGGATTTTTTTCACCGGACTGGCAGGCAAAGAGCGTAACAGTCAGAGAGGCGAGCAGAAAGCTATAATTAAACCGATATATATCCATATTCAGATTCCTTCCGTTTATGAAATGACCCGCAAAATTAGGAAAATTTTTCTCTGCAGGCAATCGGGTTTCGGAAAAGCAAGAATTCAGAAACCGGGAATCAGGAACCAGAATCAAAAATTTCAAAGGGATTCAGAGCTGGGAGACAACTTTTTTTAACTCATGGGAGAGGTTTAGTGACTTACCGCCGGTCATGAGAATGGTGCTATGCGGGCTCAATACTTTCATCAGAAGCTTGGGGAGTGCGGCAGCCTCCGGGCAATGCTGAACAATTTTTTTATTATGATTGATCCTTCGTATTCCCTCACCGATTAAGCGGGCATCTTTTCCAACTGTTATAACCATATCGATTGGCAGTGCCGAAATATAATATCCGATATTCGTATGCACATCGCCGGTTACTTTCCCCAGTTCTTCCAGGCTACCAACGACCAGAATGAGGTTTTTGGAAAATTTTTTAAACTGGACCAGCGACTCACAGGCTTTGGGAACCGAGTTTATCGTGGCATTATAGGTATGGTCCAGAATAAAAATATCCCTTGCCTGAATTAAATTACCCCGTCCGCTAATCAGTTTGAAATTTTTCTTTAATCCTTCAGAAATTTCATCAAATTCAAATTCCAGTGCCCTGGCAGTAGCAATAGCAGCCAGAGCATTCGTTACCGCAGTTGAGCTATAGGCCGGAAGCACAAATTTATAATAATCATTGACGGTAAATTGGATACCATCCGGACCAAGGTAATTGATGTCGGTTGCATAGAAATGGGCAGCATTGTTAAAACCGAATTTAACGATTCGCTGAGTACCGGAATAGGACTCCATCCTGCTCACCAGTTCATCGTCTATATTCAGGATTGCAAAGCCATCAGACTTCAGCTGACGAATTAATTCCAGTTTTGCATCGGCAATCAGATATTTATCTCCCAATCCGGCAAGGTGAGCTTCCCCGATATTGGTGATAACTCCGATAGTGGGTTCTGCCAGTTCAACAGCCAGTCTAAATTGCTGACGGTTGATAATGCCCAGTTCCAGAATACAATATTTATGATTTTTCCGGAGCTGCAGTAAAGTTGAGGAAACAACAGATGCAGAGTTACAGTCAAGAGGTGTCTCGAGGACCGGTCCTCTTTGACTGAGAATTGCAGAGATCATCCCCTTGGTTGTACTTTTTCCTTCCGCACCGCTGATGCCAATTACCGGAATCCCAAAATTTCTGCGATATTCTTTAATCTTGCGCAGATTAATTTCAACGTATTCTGAGTGCTCAGGAGATGTTAAGAGAGAAATTTCCTCAGAATAAAGCTTTTCAAAATCTTTCTTATCCAAGAACATTCCTCATAAATCAAAATTGGATTGGCATAATTTAATCAAATCACTCATAGATTACCATCGATTTCCCAACATATATACACTCACTGACCATAAGACATATAATATCAATAATTTATTGATGATAAATATTTTTGTTTATGGTATACCGAATTCAGAAAAAATCGCACATTTTTATCGTTCTCTTTTTATAAAAGTTTCAATAAATTAAATTCAGAAACAAAGAAATCACGAGTACGTAGTCTGATCCATATAAAAACAGGATGAAAAATTGCTGGCGGTTCATACATCGAATCTCACCAAATATTATGCCGGTGGTAAAGTGAGAGCACTGGAGGATCTGACACTGGAGGTACATTCCGGTAAAATATTCAGCCTTCTGGGACCCAACGGAGCCGGAAAAACCAC
>JAFGSO010000247.1 GCA_016934605.1 Calditrichota bacterium
CCGCTCTGCCTGCCGTAAATTTTGAGCATCTGTGCTGAAAAATCGCCGGTCTTCACCGGTTGCTCGTCGATGTAAATGCGTTTATCTTTGCTGAGGGTCACCAGTATTCCTTCTCTGGGGTGAATATCCTGGGAGCTGGAACGGGGCAGTTCCACTTCCATCCCGCTGCGCAGCAGGGGAGCGGTAATCATGAAAATGATCAGCAGCACCATGGTTACATCCACCAGGTTAGTGACATTGATTTCCGACAGTGTGGTAAATTTACGTTTTTTCATTTAACCTTTTCTCCCTGACGGATATGGTAGAGGTCGGCACTGAAATCGTCCAGCTTTTCATCCCAGCGGCGGATGCTGTCCACGAAAAAGTTATAGGCGATGAGGGCCGGTATGGCCACTGCCAGTCCGGCGGCGGTGGTGATCAGCGCTTCGGCAATTCCCGGACCGACCGAGGCCAGGCTGGCCGAGCCGGTTATTCCGATACTGATGAAGGCACTCATGATCCCCCACACCGTCCCCAGCAGGCCCAGGAATGGACTGACGCTGACCGTGGTGGACAGAATGATCAGCCGTTCTTCCATGCGGGAGATTTCCCCGGCATGGGCGCCATCCACCACCGAGGTGAAAGGTACCTGTGATTTTTTCGGTTCGCCGGGCTGCTGATCCACCAGGTTCAACAGCTCGTCCCGGTTGCTCTCATTATCCCGCCACTTGACGGAGGAATGATAGATACGGCGGATCATGCGGGCCATGGGGGAGTTCGGGAATTCCCGGCTGAAGCCCAGAAGTTCGTCCAGAGTGGAGTTCATCTGAAAAAACTGCATGAATTGACCGGTTTCTTTCTTCATTTTCCTGAAAAACCGCCATTTTTCAATGATTACTGCCCAGGATATAACCGATATAATCGCCAGGACGATTAATACTCCCGTGGCCACAAATCCGACATTCAATAATAACCCAAACATTTCTCTCATCCGGTTCACCTCAATGACATAAAAACGTTAGTAGGGGGAGGTTGCAATACCAATAATATCAATAACTTATATCTTCATATTGATTATATAATCCAAAAAAAGTCCTGTTTTATCTGATAGCCGATTTTAAAAGATTCCTGATATTTAATTTCAAAAAACGAAAACATATTTAGATCACACTGTCATGATTCCGCTCTGAAATGTATGCTATTTCAGCATCCATTGGGTAAATCGAGGTGGAATGTCTTGCAAAGTAAAGGACTGTTATAATGGAATTTTTCCCCCTGCAAATAGATATTGGATATCTTACGGTGATCGCTCTGATTAAGATCCGCGATTATATACTTTTTTTCACAGCCTCCTCATGCTCACCTGAAATAGTGCATAATATACACCGAACCGGCCGGTTCTTCAATGAATGTTTTCTGTAAATTGATGAAATGTGCACACTCAACCGGATGCCCCATAACTCCTTTACCCACCAAAGCGAATCATTATTCTGGCAATTTTGATCGGTATTTCTTTCTTTGTTCTCTGCGCCTTCAGTGGCTATTCATTTGCCACAGAGATCGCGGAGATCACAGAGAAGAATCCGCTATTAAAGAAAAAAGAAAAAAGCATCTCCGGCCGAAGGACGGAAAAAAAGACAAAAATGAAGCAGGCAGAAAAATTCCTGGATTTGATGGAGGGGTTTCTGAAATCTCAGGTGTAATTGTTTAAAATCAGTTTTAACGGGACTTCTTCCAACCACTCACTCTTTCCCCCTCCTGATATCAGGAGGGGGATTAAAGGGGGAGGTTGGTAATACACCGCCACACCCATTTCGCCACTTCGGTCCCAGTTTTTTTATCGATGTTAACGGCAATATAAATATCTTAAATATTTTTCCTGCATGATTAGATGTGTTATGTCAAAATAAATTTTAACACAACAATTTTTACAATACTCGCTTCTACTAGATCATTGCATAAAATTAAACAAAAATATGTTTTTCCTCTGCGGCCTCTGCGCTCTCTGCGTTCATTGTGGCTGTTCTTTTGCCACGGAGATCACGGAGATCACGGAGACATTCCAATAATTGTTGATTTTATTTTTACGGTTTAATCTATATTTTTCTCTGTGCCCTCTGCGCCCTCTGCGTTCATTTCGGCTATTCTATTGCCACGGAGATCACGGAGTTCACAGAGACTTCTAACTAATTCTCGATATTGTTTTATAGTTTGATTTGTATCTTTCTCTGTGCCCTCCGAGTCCTCTGTGGCTATTTACGAGCCACAGAGATCACAGAGACTTTTTAGATACCTGTTGGATTTATTTACAGTCTGATTTGTATTCTTCTCTGCGCCCTGGTTTATTCAGGAATAGTATTTTTTAATTCCTCGAATCAGTGCAACAGCACCATTTTAAGGATCCGGGTAAAACTGCCTGCCTGCAGGCGATAGAAATAAACACCGCCGGGAATATTTCCTGCCTGCCAGCGAATCCGGTACGTCCCGGCCGGTTTTTCTCCCTCTGCCAGTACGGCAACCTGCCGGCCCAGAACATCATAAACCATCAAAACTACCTCGCTCTGTTCCGGAAGGGTGAATTCAATGGTCGTGGAGGGATTAAAGGGATTGGGATAATTCGCCCCCAACCGTTAGAGGGCCTTATCCGCCAGCGGTCCCCACCGGATATGCCTCAATATGCGCCTGATACTTCTGAATGGCCTCCTCATACCGTCCCAGATAGAAGTAACATTCTCCCTGTAGAAAATGCACTTCCTCGGCCAAGGCGCTTTCGGGATATTTGTGGTTGAATTGTTTCAGCTGCTTAATAGACATTTTATACATCCTGTCATCAAACATGCCCCGGGACGTGAGATAATCCTGTTTTTCCAGTTTGGAAATCTGCTCCGACACGATTTGGATGAGGAGAAATAAAACAAGGTAAGTCCGTAGTATTGTATTCGTAGAAACCCCGGATGTTTATCAGTGATAAATATACACCTTTACGCTGGTTTTATCAAAGAATATTCCACGATCCGGTGCTGTTCCGGTTGGCCCCCGTTAATCGAGCAAAACTTCCAGTCTTCCATTGGCCTCTGCCCCGGCCGGGAATCCTTCGTCTTTATATAACAATTTCTTATCTGACCCTTTTTTTCTGTAAAGCTTAATCGAAATGGTCGCATCAAGAGACTCTGACACTCTTTCAAATATCTGTATGTCCGATGGCCCCTTAAGGTTACCCCGGCTTCCCATTACAGCGGTAATATCCATTTGGTACCTTTTATTATAAACCGTAAAGGAAATCTGGTTCTCATTCAGGACAAGACCGCCAAGTTGACTGCCGTTATAACTAGAAAACCGATACAGAGTCCCATTCCACAACAGACCAATAATAAATCCCCGAAAATGCGACCCCAACCAGGGGATTTTGGCAACGGAAACCGCCAGACTGGTTCCTTCCTCCTGAAAATGATTGGACTGCATCCAAATATAAGCCTCCGGAAACGATCTCCCCCAGTCGTCTTCGATATACCCCTTCCCGCCCTCAAAAGTTACGGTATCCGCCCCGATTTTTAATTCCCCCCGCAGGGAGTGATTCAGGCTGATGATTCCGTGATAGCATTGCAGTAAGGGAATAAAGGCATAATATCCCATGGCTCCCGGTGAGAATATTCTTACCGGCCAGGGGCGGAATTGACCAAATTCGATCTTTCCCTGTATTTCCGGAGCATCTTCTGATAGATTCAATCGCATTGCCTGTTCGGAAAAATAATTGTCGCCGATCCGGATGTTCAGGCGGTCCCGGGCCGCCTGGAACTGATTCAGGGGAAAGGAATAATAAAAGGATTGGTGAGTCCGGCCCTCCAGGATCTGAATAAATGCGTGGGAAACTGCATCCTTTTCTTTGAGAAAAACGCCGGGGATAACCGCCAGAATGTTTTTCTTTTCCCGGTCCACCAGTTTGAAAAACCAGCCCTGAAAAAACGCTTTTTGGCTGCCGGGCGGATGATACCCCTCGGGGTGCCAGATCTGGCGAATATTTATGAATTTAGACATCAATGAAAAACCGACTATTATTCTTATAATTAGAGGGGAAAATTACAAAAAGTTTCATAACTTCAAAACAAATTTCATTTGTTTAGCCTGAACAATTCATAACCACAAAGACACCAAAGCACAAAAAGATGAAAATAACTGAGTTTAAAATAATTTTCGGTTGAAATTTTTCTTTTTCCGGATCTTTTTTATTTATGTAATGCTTTTATTGTCTTTGGCCTTTAACCTCTGTCCTTGATTCTTTGGGTCTCTGTGACTTCGTGGTTACGGCCAACCGGGATGAATACAGCAGGTTAGTCTCTAAAGACCTATATTTTTTTTCTCGGGGAGATCTCTGTATCAAAAATATGACCTTTCTCTTACATAGATAGTGCCGGTTGGCGGACCGCCGGATTGCCCGCCGGATTTTCGGGGCGGAACAAAAAAACTGAAAGGACTTTTATGTCAGATAAACCGAAAGAACCCGGACTGCTTCAGGTGATCCGGGCGTCGTTTTTATCATCAATCATCGCCCCCATCTGGGCAGGTACTCTGCTTGCCGTCAGTATCAGCGGCAACTTCAATCTTCTGCCCTTTCTCATTGTAACCCTCATGGGTCTGGCGCTGCACACCGCCACCAATGTATATAACGATATATATGACACCAAACAGGGCACCGACCGGGTCAACCGTCACCGCAACGAATTCAGCGGCGGTTCCGGTCTTATCATCCAGAATCCCCATATCCTGCCTAAAATGTACCGGATCGCCAGAATCAGTCTTCTCATTGCCCTGCTCTGCACGGTGGCATTGATGTTCTTTGTCCGGCAGGAACTGTGGATCCATTTATGGCTGCTGTATCTTCTGTCCGCTTTCTTCAGCAAATATTACACCGCGGAGCCGGTAAAACTGGCTTCCCGCGGACTGGGAGAAGTATCGGTCTGGTTTGCATTTGGTCCCATGGCCATTCTGGTGGCGGCGGTCAGCCAGAATGTGGGGCTGCATCCCCTGGTAGTCCTGGCCATGCCGGCCACCGGCATCAGCACCCTGTCCATTTTGCTGGTGGGGCAGCTGATTGATCGTCCGGCGGACCGGGAGGGCGGCAAATGGGGAGTGGCGGTGCGGCTGGGCAGCCGCTTTACCGCTTATCTGTACCTGCTGGTTCAACTGCTGCTGGTTGCGGACATCCTCCTGCTGGCCCTGAATATCGGACGGAGCGGCGGGTGGATTCTGCTCTGTTTGCTGCCCTATGTCCTGCTGTTCCCTAAAACCGTGGGGTTACTCATGAAAAACCATGATCATCCAGCTAAATTAAAACAGGCGGCTAAACTTAATGTTCAGATTCATATGCTCTTCTCGATTCTTCTGGTTCTGGGGCTGCTGGTGATGGTTGTTCTATAAAATATACGATGATCAAAGGTGAAAAATATTTTCCCCGGAACAACCCCTTATTTCCGAGTTCCCCTGCGTCCGTCTTTTTGGCCATGGGCTAAGGATAAGACAGGGAGAATGGTGATTAAGCTGTTGCATCCCGGGTAATGGAAACCTGTCAGAAAGATCCAAAATTATATGAGTTGCATGCTTTGATTGATGCATTACGTCTGGGCAAGTTTAGACTGAAGAAGCAAAAAATTTCGGAATTGAGAAAGAGAGTACTTTAAAATGTAAAAAGATTAAAACAGATGTTAAAAAACAAAACGGAATCTCTTAAGGCAGTTAAAAAATTGCATTAGCATTAGTATAGCTCAAAGAGCCGGTTGTCTTTACTGGAGGTACAATAACAGGACTTTATTTCGATAATACCGCCGCCAAAGAAATGAGACATGCACCGGAATAAATTGACGATTAAACAAATCCATTAAGCTGGAATATTGCAGAAACACTCAGGATGGCATTGAAAATGTGATCACCACCAATGATGCCCTGTTTAAGGCATTTTCTGCGAAGACAGGACAGATTGATCCGGCGACCAAAGAAGTGCTACATTACCGGGAAGCGTTGTGGAATGCCTTTAATTCGCTGAAAGAGAGGGGATTGCTCACTGCCAATTGCTTTATAAAACAGTGCAGAACATCAAGGAAAATCAGGCAGGTATCAGGAATACCCCGGTACGAAGATAGCCAATCTTCAAACGGGCAAGATTATCTATACACCACCGGAGGGGGAAAACCTGTTACGGGACCTGCTCAAAAACCTGGAAATCTACATTCATAAAAAGGATGATATTGACCCGCTGATAAAGCTGGCAGTGATTCACTGTCAGTTTGAGGCCATCCATCCGTTTACCGACGGAAACGGCAGAACCGGCCGAATCATCAATATCCTGTATCTGGTGCAGCAGTACTTGCTGGAATTACCAATTATTTATCTCAGTAAATACATCATTGAAAATAAAAACGATTATTACCGGCTCCTGCGAGTAGTCACCGAAAAGCCGGACTGGCAGACCTGGATTTTATATAGGCTGGAGGCGGTTGAAAAAACTGCTGATTTTACAAGACAGCGTATTGTAAATATTCATGATCTTCTGGATGAAACTTTGCAGAAAGCGAAATCCGAATTACCGAATTGGATGTATTCGAAGGATTTGATTGAATTACTTTTTCATCAGCCATACTGTAAAGCTGAAATATTGATCAATGCTAAAATTGCTAAACGAAAAACAGCCGCCAAATACCTGAAAGAATTAGAGTCAATCGGAATTCTAAAAAGTCACAAGATAGGAAGAGAAAATCTGTATTTAAATGTTAAACTATACGACCTGCTTTCCGGATAACATGTGCAACCAATACCTATCTCGAAATAATATGGTCATTATTTCAGATTTAATGACCATATTATTAACATATGGTCATCCGATACCCATGTTTTTCGTGTTGAGAAAAACGTGTCCCTTATTTGATGCTTTTGAGCCATGTTTATGGAACATGTGTCTGTCTGACCCATACCGGTATGACATGTCGATACCATCGACATATCCGTTAAATGTGTCGACAAATACGCATTTTATCGACATATTATTCAAAAATATCGATACCGTCGGTATATCGAAGAACGTGTTCCTGCCTGACTGATGTTTAACATACGTGTTTCTTTTAGTCCTCTATAGGGACACGTTTTTATTTTGTGATAGATATTATTCGAAAAGCCACACCTCGACAAATTTTATGATGTTACTTGAGTTTCTTTCTCAAACGACTCCCTGACAAATTTTTCTGCGTCTTGAAGTCTCTCAAGACTATTAATTGCCAGCTCAACATCTCCTACTCCCCAGTGGCCAATCTTAGATACGTCTCTTGCGAATGAATCAGACGGATCCAGGTCTCTTGGATTGGTCTTTACCCAAACGCGCAGACCTCCCTGTTGGAGGTGTGCGCAGCAAAAAATCCTTTTTTCAAGAGACCAGCTGACATATTTAGCTCTGTATGATTTAGTAATCTGCCCGGGTGCAAGACTCTGGCAAATCTGGTCCAACCCTCTATACAATTCGATTACTTCATGGGGTTTTCCCTGGGTATGGTAATTTTCTGAGTATTCTGCGGTTTTTCTGGATGAAGGTTCTTTAGCTGAATATGTTTCCGATATTTTTTTAATTGGCACAGATGTGGACTTTCCTGTATCCCATATGC
>JAFGSO010000024.1 GCA_016934605.1 Calditrichota bacterium
ATTAAAATAAATGAGTTAAAAAGGATTTGTGTGATTTTAAATATTTCATTTCCCGATTTATTTTTGTCCTGCTTTATCCTTAGTGTCTTCGAGCCTTGGTGGTCCCGGTCTGCCGGGATGAATTAAGCAGGTTAAATAAAAAACAAACCAAACTGCGAGCAGATGGTTTCCATTCCAACAACCTGAAACCATGATTCACTGGAATAGGAAAACGTTTAATGAAATCCACGCAAAATCAGGCTTCTTCTATGGTTAATTCTTGACCCTCCGTCTCAAGAATTTCTTCGATACGAAGGGGGCCATTGGATTCAGGCTGACGATAACGGTAGATTTTGCCTGAATAGTTTCTGAGAATCACCTCTTCATCGGAAATTTTCATGATATATTGGGGCAATAACGGAATTTTGCCGCCGCCACCGGGTGCATCAATCACAAAGTGAGGAACAGCCAGTCCCGACGTCCAGCCACGAAGCGCCTGAATAATTTCCAGGCCTTTTTCAACATTCGTACGAAAGTGCTCGGTTCCAAATACCATATCCGCCTGATAGATATAATAGGGACGAACTCTTGCCTGCAGAAGTTTTTGCATCAGTTTTTTCATCACTGAGGGATTATCATTCACACCCTTCAGCAGTACAGTCTGATTTCCCAGTGGAATTCCGGCATTGGCCAGCCGTCCCAGAGCCCTTACGGCAATCGGAGTCAATTCATCCGGATGATTGAAATGAACATTAATATAGAGTGGGTGATACTTTTTAAGGATCCTGACAAGTCCTGATGTAATCCTGTGAGGGAGAAAACAGGGAACACGCGTTCCAATGCGGATAATTTCAACATGTTCGATACGCCTCAGCTTTTGCAGTACATATTCCAGCTGATGGTCTCCCAGAAGAAGCGGGTCGCCACCCGACAGAATAACATCCCGTATTTCCGGATGCTGGCTTATATAATTCAGACCTTCATCAATGAATTTGGTACTGATCTTTGTAGGATCACCAACTTTCCGTTTGCGGGTGCAAAAACGGCAGTATGATGCACATACATGGGATATCAGAAAAAGACAGCGGTCCGGATACCTGTGAACAATATTATTGACCGGTGAGTCCTTATCCTCTGCCAGTGGATCCTCAAACAGGCCAGTATCCACAAGTTCTAGTTTGTCCGGAATTACCTGTTTATATATGGGATCGTCTTTTTCCTTTATGAGAGAGAGATAATACGGAGTAATTTTTATATTAAATTGTTTTTCAAGTTCAAGTATATCCTCCAGGGGTACACCGAATCTCTGAGAAATCTCTCTGGCTTTGGTTACGCTATTCTGTAACTGCTGTCGCCATCTTTCCATTTTCTTGTTTACCTCCATTGGGCTTTTTTTCAAATCGTTTTGTAAAAATAAGTCGGTCATCAGACGGGCGATAAAAATCTCTGATTCTGGCTTCCAGTTGATAGTTATTTTTCAGATAGAACTGTTGTGTCGGTGAATATTTGCTTTGAGAAGAGGTTTCAATCACTATAATCCGTCCGTTGAGTCGAATAATCTGTTCTTCTGCAAAATCCAGCATCTGTTTTCCGATGCCTTTTTTCTGAAGATTTGGTGCCACTGCAATCCAGTAAATGTCATAAGTACCTTCAGTGGCCGGTGTGGGTCCATAACAGATATATCCGGCGATTTCATTCTGCTCAGTCACACCGACATCGATGATATAATCATTCTGATCTTTGTTAAACAGATAGATATCAATCAGCTCCATTGCCACCTTAATTTCCGGCAGTGTGAACATATCGGTCTGTTGCAGAATCTCGTAGATTGCCGCTCGATCCTTTGGTATCATTTTTCTCATTTGTAACATTTTATACCGCCTGTCTTTTTAGTGCTTCATTTATCAGATAATGAATCATTTCCGAATAACTATAACCGGCTGCTCTGGCAGCATTGGCAAAACCGGCGCCAGCTGATATGTCCGGATTGGGATTAAATTCCAGAACGAAAATATGGTCCTCAGCATCAACACGAACATCAACACGCCCGTAATCACGTCCATTCAATAAAGTGAACACCTTTAGCGCTATTTTCTGAAGTCTCTCTTCAAGGTCTTCATCAACCTCGGTTGGGCAGATGGCGGGTGTCCTCTGATAAAGTGGATGATCCGGCAACCATTTTGCCTCATAACTGGTTATATGCGGTTGATTTTCATCCAGGGCAGCAAAGCTGATTTCAGAAATTGGCAGAATCCGCTGAGATGTTTCTCCCAGGATTCCGATGTTGAATTCTCTGCCTTCTATAAATTCTTCCACCAGCACCGGTTGCTGATATTTCTCCAGCAGCTCAGTGACCCGTTTTTGCAGTGAACTGAAATCATGAACAACTGAGTGGGGAGTAATTCCCAGACTGGCATCTTGCTCTGCCGGTTTGGTAATCAGGGGATAATCCAGAAGGCATTCCCGGGGTTCTCTCGAAAAAACCTGGTAAGCTGGCGTAGGGATGCCATGGACTTCAAACAGGTTTTTTGTCAGTGCTTTATTCTGTGCCAATCCCAGAGTAAGCGGAGTATTACCGGTATAAGGGGTTCCCAGCAGTTCCCATATTCCGGCCACATGCATTTCATAGCGTGCAGAACCCCGATATCCCTCACATAAATTAAAAATGACATCCGGTTTCGATTCGGCAATCCGAATGAAATCGGATGGAAAATGATTGATCACGGCTCTCTCTGCAATATATCCCTGCTCCTGAAGGGCTTTGAAAACATCCTCGGCTTCCTCTTTCACGGCAGTTTCGGAAATAATATCGAGGGGATCAATTGCAGAATTCTCTTCAGATCCATTAAAAACGACTGTCACACGTATTTTTTTCTTTTTCATCATGCCAGACCATAGCGTTTGGCGGCAATTTCTACAACTTTATTTAACATTCCTGCATAACTGTAGCCGGCTGTTCTGGCCGCTTTTGGAAAGCATGAATTTTCTTTGGGATCCGGTAATACCCCCGGAAGCGGATTAAGTTCCAGTATATTTGGAATGCCATTCTCATCCAGACGGACGTCGATACGGCACCAGTCCTTGATCTGGAGAACCTGATAGGCTTCTTTAACCACTTCCTCAATGCGTTCTTTCAATGTCGGATTCAGTGTGGCCGGACATTGAAATATTTCCAGTGGTTTATCCCTGGTATCCCATAGCCATTTTGCCTCATAGGAATAAATAGGATGAGCACCTTCCGGCAGAGTGGAGTAATTAATGCTAACTATAGGGAGAACTTCCATTTCATCTCCGTTTCCCCACACTCCCACCGTATACTCATCCCCTTTCAGAAATTTCTCCAGAATTACCGGTTGATTGTACCTTCGGATATTTTCCTCTATTTTCTTTCTGGCTACCTGAACATTATCTACAATCGAATCGTTGAAGATGCCTTTTGAACTTCCTTCCGAAACCGGTTTAACGATAGCCGGAAAATCAAAATTCTGTAAATACACCTCCTGCAATGGATAAAAAACCTTAAAAGCCGGATTGGGAATCAGGTAATAGCTTAATATTTCTTTGGCTCTGGCCTTATTCAGACAAATAGCCAGAGTCAAAGGATCTGAACCTGTATAGGGAATATTGTATTTTTCACAGAGCATGGGTATATAGGATTCCCTGAAATCTCCGTAAAGTCCCTCGGCAATGTTGAAAACCAGATCAGGATGGAAGGAATTGAATGTATTATGCATCAAATCGCTGGCTTCCATACCGATTACATTATGTCCTTTGCTTCTCAGGGCATTAATAATGGCTTTTATAGTTTCCCGGGAATCACCTTCCGCAAAAAAATCCGCAGGGATCTCTTCCTCCGGGGCATAACCTCCCAGGCGATCTCTGTATTCCTGCAGAAGTCCCTCTTTACTGCTGTAAGCCAGAATGATTTTCATATCTCCGTAATTCCTTTAAAAAACTTCCCTTTATAGGACTCTGTATAAGGTTGTATATTATATCACTTAAATTCCAATAGTATAGAACGCAGATTACCCATACGTAATTTTTTTATGTTATACAAATTAAATGCCACAAATATTATAAGTCTATAAGTTGATTATAATCAAAAAAATAGAAATATCATTTTTTCTGAATTTATTGACCAAAATTTTAATTTTATCATTATGAAAATATCGGAGAATTTTAAAATATTATTTTCTCGATTTGAGAACAAACGTCGCTATCACCCTTATTGTTCTCCCAAATTGAGAATATTTTATTGTGATGTTTACATCAGGGAATAATGTGTTCAGGATTTATGATAGAAATGGACATCCAGAGTGAATTAACCGAATGAAGAACAAGAAGTTATTACGCTCACTAATTTGCCTTTTTATTATCCTGAATTTTTCCTACAACAGGCTCTTTTTTATTTTGCGGATTCGTTTTTATGAGTATATTATGAAATATAAATAGCGCCGTATTAATATTCTGTGGCTACTACTAAAATTTGAAAAGTGCAGTTGTATTGAGAATTATGAGTATGGCAGTACAATGAAAAAATTTATGCATGAAATTTCACGGGAACAGGCGGAAGAACTTTTTCAGATTTCCCGGATTCTTGAGAAAAAAATCGAGCAAACCAGTGAGGAGTTAAAACTTTCCTTCAGCCTTTCGAATAAAAATTCTCTTCAAATCATCTATAATCTGAAAAATCATCATCAAACCTATTTCGCAAAAATCCCGCC
>JAFGSO010000248.1 GCA_016934605.1 Calditrichota bacterium
CGGTATTTTTCTGGTGGAGAAAGAGCCTGAACTGACCGGTGAAACCATAGTTGATGCATATCCGCAACCGGGAAGCGGCTACGATCCCGGATCCTTTGGGAAATTTGAAGCCTCACTGGAATTTAATGATGAAGGTGCCAGGATTTTTTCGCGGGTAACCGGTGCCAATCTGCAGAAAAGGCTGGCTATTGTGCTGGATGGTGTTGTTCATTCCGCCCCTGTGATTCAGACAAAAATCAGAGATGGCCGGGCCCGGATTACCGGTCTGGAAACCATGGAAGAAGCAAAAGACCTTTCGGTTGTTCTGAAAGCAGGTGCTCTCCCCGCACCGGTCAGAATTATGGAAGAAAGAACAGTGGGTCCTTCCCTGGGACGGGACTCTATCCGCAAAGGAACCAATTCAGCCCTTATCGGACTACTGCTGGTTGCTATTTTCATGATTATCTATTATAAATTTTCCGGTTTGGTTGCCGACATCGCGCTGATTTTTAATATCATCATCATTATGGGAGTTATGTCCTACTTTCATGCAACGCTCACACTGCCGGGTATTGCCGGAATTATCCTTACCATTGGTATGGCGGTTGATGCGAATGTGCTGATTTTCGAAAGAATCCGCGAGGAGATGGATAAAGGCAAAACAGTTTGGTCCTCCATCGAGACTGGATACGGCCGCGCCTTTATCACCATTCTTGATGCGAATGTCACCACACTTATTGCAGGAGTGGTTCTTTATAATTTTGGTTCAGGTCCCATCAAGGGTTTTGCTCTGACGCTGATGATCGGTATCCTGGCCAGTATGTTCACAGCCATATTTGTCACGCGGACCATATTTGAGTTTATGCTGGAACGGAAAATATTGAAAAAATTAAGTATTTAATTGAGTAAAGCTCTAAAAGAGGAGACAAAGGCCCCATGCGCTTTTTTAAAAATCCTACCTATAAATTTATGAGTGTCCGAAAACCGGCATTTTTATTTTCGGGGATTCTCATTCTTATTTCTATTATTTCGCTGATTTTACACGGAGGTCCCAAATACAGTGTCGACTTCCGCGGCGGCACATTTATGGAAATTCGGTTTGAGGATAAGGAAAATCCAGAAAAACCCATTGCGATCGAGATTGGGCGGTTGAGAGGAATTTTTGAAGATTTCGGCATGCAGAATGCTGAAATTAAACACTATGGATCTATGCAGGAAATATCTGTTCGTGCAGATATCACCGAAAATACTGATGTTATCTTCCACAATCTGATCGATCGGTTGTCCAAGGAATATCCCGATTATAATGTTATAGAAATGCGCAAGGAAACCGTTGGTCCCAAAGTCGGTAAAGAATTGGTTGGTGCCGCCATCCTGGCCATTTTGTGGGCAACTGTTTTTATCCTGTTGTACATCATGTGGCGTTTTGAGCTGCGTTTCGGAATCGGAGCAGTTGCTGCCACAATGCATGATGTTATTGTTACCATCGGAATTTTTTCTGTTCTGAATATTGAAATTTCAATTGCTATTGTCGCGGCATTATTAACAATTGTCGGGTATTCGCTGAATGATACAATAGTTGTTTTCGACCGGATCCGGGAAAATCTGAAATCCCTGAGGCGGCAAGCCTTCGATTACCCGGCGACCATTAACAGAAGCATAAATGAAACACTCAGTCGTACCATCGTCACCTCCGGAACGACGTTACTGGTAGTTGCAGTACTTTATTTCTTTGGGGGAGAGGTACTGAAAGATTTTTCATTTGCTCTTATCTGTGGAATTATTGTCGGGACCTATTCTTCTATGTTTATTGCTTCTCCCATTCTGGTTGAATTTGAAAGAAGAAAGAAGGTTGCATAAATTCATTTATTTAAATAATTTTCAGAAAGATTATTGCACACAGGAAAAAAAATGAATATTACCGAAGAACGGAAAGACGATGTGGTTGTGCTGAATCTCCAGGGAAATCTGATGGGCGGTCCCGAGGCGGTCTCTCTGAATGAGACTTTTAATCGTTATCTCGATGAAAAAACATTGAAGGTGGTTTTAAACCTCGAACAGGTTCAGAGAGTGAACAGTAGCGGATTGGGAATTCTTATCAAAGCGCTGACCACATTCAAGACTAACGGGGGTGAATTAAAACTCGCCAATGTAAATCCTCAGGTAAACAATGTTCTGGCTATTACCAGACTGAACACGATTCTGGAAATATATGATTCGGTTGATGCTGCGGCAGACAGTTTCTGAAAAAATTTAATGGGAATCATAACACAATAATATTAACTCCGGTTCTTGTCCACCGGAGTTTTTTATTGAAAAGGAGAACCAGATGCCGGTAACGGTTGTTGTGGGAGCCCAGTGGGGCGATGAAGGTAAAGGAAAAATTGTCGATATATTGAGTTCAGACATGGATTATGTGGTCCGATATCAGGGTGGTGCAAATGCCGGTCATACCATTGAACTGGGTACTGAACAGTATATCCTGCATCTTGTTCCGAGTGGTATTCTGCATCCCGGTTCGGTTTGTATCATCGGAAACGGAGTTGTGGTGGATCCTGCAGCGTTAATCGAGGAGATAAATTTTCTGCAGGGGAAAAATATCAAGGTCGATAACCGGCTTTTTATTAGTGACCGGGCCCATCTGATTTTTTCTTTTCATAAGATGCTGGATAAAGCCCGGGAAGACCAGGTTGGTGAGTTGCGAATTGGAACCACGGGACGCGGTATAGGACCGGCCTATGTGGACAAGGTAAATCGCTGCGGAATCCGCATGACTGACATCATGGATGAAAACCTGTTAAGAAAAAAAATAACTGCTCGTGCTGAATCGGCCAATGTTACCCTGCAGAAAATTTATCATCAGGAGCCGCTGAAGATTCAGCAAATGGTGGAAGAAGCGATGGAAGCAGCTATAATTATACGTCCATTTATTACCGATACCACGGTAATGATCAATAAAGCAATCGATGATGATAAAAAAATCCTGCTGGAGGGAGCTCAGGGTACACTTCTGGATGTGGATCACGGAACATATCCTTTCGTTACGTCCTCAAATCCGGTGAGTGCCGGTGCGTGTATCGGTTCGGGCATTGGCCCCACCCGGATAGACCGCATCACCGGTGTTATGAAAGCGTATACCACCCGGGTAGGAGAAGGCCCTTTTCCTACCGAACTGACCGGCACGGAAGGTGACGAACTGCGCCAGATCGGTTCAGAATATGGTGCAACAACCGGTAGACCGAGACGCTGCGGCTGGTTCGATCTGGTGATCGCCAGATATTCCGCCCGTGTGAACGGACTTACCTCGCTGGCCCTCACCAAACTCGATATTCTGGATAGATTCGATGAAATTAAAGTTTGTACAACCTATGAATATAAGGGCAAAACAGTCAAAAATTTTCCGGCAGATCTTAATATTCTTCAAAAATGCGTTCCGATCTATCTAACCCTGCCCGGCTGGAAAACTTCTACCAGCGACATAACTTCTTACGATGATTTGCCGGAAAACGCACGAAAATATATTGAATTCCTTGAAAACCAGATAGGTGTTCATGCAGAGATGATATCCGTGGGACCGATGAGGAAACGGATAATTATCCGCTGAGAAATGTGAATACTGTCTGAAAATATCAGAAACCAAAGGTATTGAATGGAATCACCGAAAAAAACCGAAGAGCCAAAAAATTTCAGAGAGGCTGTCCGGAAAGCATTTCAGGAACTCAGGGAAACTCTGGTTGCATTTGTTAAGGCACCCAGGGCACTCTGGGGAGTTAATATACCTTATGTTATCGAAGGGCTGGTTTATTTCGGAATATTGACTATTCTGGGTAAATACTGCAGTGAAAATGTGTCCCTGAGCGATCTTCATGCCGGCTGGGTATACGGGGCTGTCACCGGGGGGATTACTTTTGCCATGCTCATTTTCGGAGGAGTATCCGACAAAATAGGTGTGAGGAATTCATTGGCGCTGGCTCTGTCCACCATGATGGTCGGTCGGATTATTATTTCGCTGTCCGGAACACTGGAGCTGGGTGAGGGAATGGGATCACCCATGTTTTTTGTAATGAGCTCCGGATTGTTTCTGATGGTAATTGCTTATGGTCTGTATCAGCCCGCGGCATACGCTGGAGTGAAGCGCTATACCAATCCGAAAACGGCTGCCATGGGTTATGCTGTTGTATATGCTTTGATGAACCTGGGAGCTTTTCTCTCCGGATTTATTTCACCCATCACCCGTCACACATTCGATAAAGTATTTCCTCCAAACGGATTAACAGCTGTTTTCTGGATATATTCTTTTCTGACATTTCTAGCCGTCCTCATTACCGTTCTGATACTCACAAAGAAGACCGACAAAGCTGCGGTGGAAAGAATTGCGGCGGAAAAATTGAGTATGAAAGAAAAGGATA
>JAFGSO010000249.1 GCA_016934605.1 Calditrichota bacterium
ACCGCCCAGAATGGTACCAGTGCGACAAAGTCATCATTTTCAAGTACGATTCGTTCTTTGATATCCAGTTCAAGTTGAAGATAATCACACAAGAGACAGCTATTATTTAAGTCATAGTATTGCGATAGTTGCAAGAATTCCTTCCGAGGTTCATCCGGGATGGTCTGCTGTGCCCATATTTGGCCATGGGGATGGGGATTACTGCAGCCCATCATGATTCCTTTATTCTCGAATATCTGTACATGATTTATTTCCGGCATCGATCCCAGTTCATCATACTGATTCACCCAGGTATTCACTATAGTTCTGATTTCTTCTTTAGTCATTTCAGGAAGAGTTAAATCGTGACGGGGGGAGAAACACACCACTCGGCAAATTCCGGGTTCACCCTGCGCCTTCAGAATCCCATTTTTATTAAATTCATTAAAAGGAGTATCCGGCTTCAAGGCACTGAAATCATTATTGAACACAAAGGTATTCTTATATTCAGGATTTTTTTTACCACCGGCCCTGGTGTTTCCGGGACACAGATAGCAATCGGGATCGTACTTTTTCAGTTTATCTACCGGAACTTCCTCCACCTGTCCCTGCCAGGGCCTTTTGGACCGATGGGGAGAAACCAGGATCCACTCACCGGTTAATGGATTAAATCGCCGGTGGGGATGTTCATTTAAGTTCAGTTTCTTCATATTATTTGCCCACGAAAAACACGAAAAAAACCACTATATTATTGTTATTAAAGTACTATTCTTTTTGATTCTAAATTTAATTTACGGCCAAAATTTATTAGTATGCCAAGTTTGTATCCTGTGGCATTTAAATAATTTAGTACCTGGGATTGATGTTCCGGTGTTAATTTCGAGACCGCCTTAAGTTCCAGAATTATTTTATTGTAACAAACAAAATCTGCCTGATACCTATGTTTGAGAGGAATTCCATCATACATAAGTCTTAAGTCTTTAGTTTTTTCGAAAGGAATATTCTGTTTTGTAAATTCGATTTCGAGACATTCCTGATAAACCGGTTCCAAAAAACCCGAGCCCATTTTCCTGTACACGTTAAAACAGGCACCCATAATTTTATAGCTTTCATCGGGATATATGATTGGTTGAATTTCAGAGTCTTTGATGTTCATTTGGTGTATTTTAGTGTATTTCATTGGTTTCTTTTTAATATTCAACTTCTTGTCTTTGTGCCTTAGTAGTGAATGTTTTTAGTATTTTTTCGTGTGTTTCGTGGGCCTTTTTTCAATTTAATTTATGCCTTAGTGGTTAAAATCTATTTTTTATACACATCGATGAGTAACTTGGCCATAATGGAATCCCAGATATAGTTTGAAGGGCATTCCTGCACCGGGTAGTCCGGACTATAGGATTCCCAGAAGCGATGATTCTTCTTCAGCTGGGTTATGACCGCCAGCATCATTTTTTCACCAATCTGATTGGCCAGTGTTTTATATCCATAATTTCGAAGTCCATCGAATACCATATAATCCCACAACAGCCAGATGGGCCCGTTCCAGCGGCAACAGCCATCAACAAAAGGTGTGTAATGAGGATCGTCGGCAGCAAGCGTTGGGATACCATATTGTCTCCAGAAGGATTCTTCATTGGTCAGGTGGCCAATCAGTATATCGGCCCGGTCCTTTGGTGCCACATGCGCCCACATGGGAAGAAAACCGATAATTTCTTTCCGTTTCAGACTTTCTCCTTCAAAAAGAAATGAATTATCTTCCATGGCCACATGGTAATAAAACTGGTCCTCCTCATCCCACATAAACCTGTTGATGAGTGCAGCCAGAGTATCGAACTTTACCGTCCAGTTTTCGATTTCTTTCTGAAATCCCAGTTCCCTGGCCATTTCCCGTAAATAATATATTTCATTCGCCACCTGGCAGGTCAGATCCAGGGCATCCAGTTCATCGGAAATATCGCGTCCTTCATCCTCTCCTTCGGAAAATAACTGAAATACAACGTTCCAGCCATCCCGGACATTTTCAATAATTCCATACGGTCCCCATTCAAACATACCGTCCTCATCTTTATCCCGTTCTGCTTCCAGATAGTCAATAAATGCAGATCCCGTTCGATAGGCATCTTCAAGAAACTTTTTATCCCGACTCACCTTGTAGATTTCCCAGTTCGTCCAGGAATAGAAAGGTGCAGAAGTTGTTGCTACGCCTTCATGGGGATAAACCTGTGGTCCGCGCGGACCATGGCGATATCCGATCAGTCCGTCAGCATATTGCTGTTCCATGTAAATACGCTGAGATTCCTGGGCTGATTTCGGATCCAGGTAGACATAGGCCAGCATGGAAAGAGATTCATGCATCACCTGGTGACCATGTCCCCATCCCCACACCGGATTCCGTGAGAATACGTAAAAGTTATAACCAGTTTCACCTGAGGGGGGTAACATACACTGCCTTACCAGATTAAAAGCACCCAGGTAAACCATTTTTTCTGCATTCGTTTTGAAATCGATTCTCGGTACCGATGAGAACAGTCTGATATTTTCATCTACAGATTCCTGAATATCAGCCTGCAACGCATTTCTGACGTCTGCTTGTAGATCCGATTCCGCACTGCGGGCATCCTGAACACCGCGAACAAAGCGCACGGAAACTTCTTCTCCGGGAGAAAGCCGGAAATTTTTCTGCAGGGCGACAAACTCAGTATAGCCGCTGCCCTTTTCATTTAAACGCTGCACATTGGCATGGACTTTACTCAGGCGTTTCACGGCAAAATAAAAATCCTGGACATCGCATCCTTCGAATGTTCCGTAACTGTCCGGATTATCACTGCAGGCCAGCAGGTTTCTGAAGTTTGTCGGATAGCCCCGGTTGGCATAGAGATTACTGTGCAGGCGGATGGTTGATTCATGATGAGTAAAAATATAGCCATGCTGCGTGGAATCATACCGAACCACCATCAGGGAATCTTCCGGCAGATGGATTAAGGGGTACAGGTTGAATGATAATTCGCGGTTTCCGGTGTTACGAATATCCAGGTGAATGATAGCCGCACCTGAGCTGTATACGAAGAAAACTTCCTGAACCTGAAGCCCTTCAAAAGGTGCATATTCCAGAATTGCCATATCAGGAAATGAGGCGGTTACAACAGGTTTTTCTATAAATTCCCTTATTTCATCAATTACAATATTATTTACTTTCCAGAAAACCGACCAGTTACCCGCATACTGGCTTTGATAAGTTATCGGTTCATCCGGAGTGAAGTAGTTCATGAAATAGGCCTTGTCAGCAAAAAAGCGCGAGCGTTCCATGGCGGCTGCATAAGTTGTAAACAATGGATCGTCTGTTGCCGCATTGATAATCAGATAATCATCCTCGACCACAACTCTGGAAAAAAGATTCACTGGTAAAATAACAAAAATCACCAGCAACATAAAAAATGATATATACAGTTTCATAAAATTTCCTTTTACTGAGAGATAACAATGCAGTTATTTATCATTTTCCCCCTTCGTCGGACTGAATATCAGTGTATTATCCAGATCTTTCACCCGGGCAAAAAAAGCATATCCACCAAAATTGTTTTCGATTTTTAGTAAAAGCTTATTCCATCCTTTCTTCAAATTCAAAGGGACGGTATCCTGATCGGGGGCGGAAATCCTGACAAGCAATTTGGAATGTACAGGTTTATCGTTTAGAAATACTTTAACGCCATCATCTGACCCGATTAAGAGCGGCAATGTTTGTTCTTTCTGTGAATAAACATATGTAAACGCGTAAGTTACCACCAACTCATAAGGTTTTACTTTGTCCCATAACTGAAATCTTCCACTGGCTGGTGTCTGGTAAATCTTCCAGCTGACTTTCTGACTGTCAGCTCCAATATACATTTTATCCAGATCAATTTCTTTTTCCGGTGGATAAACAGTTTCCAGTCCCAACCGCTCTTCTTCGGAACGCCGTTCATTCGGGAAGGGTCCAATAATGGCCCATTCCGGAATATATTCCCTGACCGGTTCGAGCACCAGCGCATCTATTCCTATGTTTGACGATTGGGCTTTATCATCTTTTCCCAGCAGTGTAAAATTCAGCGGAATCGTCTGATTCACAGCCTTGAGATTCTCAAGGGTTATTTTTCCAGCCGGTATAACCTCTGCAGAATAACATTCAATGGTATCCAATACATTTTCT
>JAFGSO010000250.1 GCA_016934605.1 Calditrichota bacterium
AGATGCCTTTAAAATCATCCAGCGGGGAGATGCAGAGGTTATGGTCACCGGCGGTGCTGAAGCAGCCATATGTCCTATGGGTGTCGCTGGTTTTAATGCCATGAAGGCGATTTCTGATCGGAATGATGATCCGGTACATGCCAGCCGCCCCTTCGACAGAGAACGGGATGGTTTTGTGATTGGAGAGGGCGGGGGTATTGTTATTCTCGAAGAGCTGGAACATGCCCGTAAAAGGGGAGCAAACATTTATGCGGAGTTGCGTGGAATCGGTTTTACTGCAGACGCTCATCATATTACAGCACCGGCACCCGGAGGAGAAGGTGCAGTAAGAGCCATGAAATTGTGTCTGAAAGACAGCGAACTGAATTCTGAAGATGTGCATTACATTAATGCCCATGGAACCTCAACGCCCTATAATGATAAATCCGAAACAGAAGCTATCAAAACTGCCTTTGGAGAGCATGCCTATAAGCTGCATGTCAGTTCTACCAAGTCAATGACCGGCCATCTGCTGGGAGCTGCAGGAGCAGTGGAACTGATTGCTTCTGTTTTAGCTATAAAGAATAGTGTGATACCGCCAACTATTAATTACCAGGTTCCCGATCCGGAATGTGATCTGAATTATGCTCCCAATCAACCGGTGGAGCGGAAGATTTTTACCGCTATCAGCAATACCTTTGGTTTCGGTGGTCATAACGCCGTTTTAGCCGTTTCAGCATTTAAATGAATCGGATTGTGATTTGCAGCTTTTAAAGAAATTGTTTTCAAAAGTAACACCTCAGCCGTTACCGGAAAAACCGGTGATTATCTCGGCTGAGGAAAAAAAGATAATCCGGAAATTCAGAGAGAAATACCAGATTTCTTTTAATGATGTTTCTCTGCTGATAACTGCTTTCAAGCACCGGTCCTACCTGAACATTACCAATGAAGAACGTTCTGCCTCCAACGAGCGCCTGGAGTTTCTGGGGGATGCCGTTCTGGATCTGGTGGTGACCCAATATCTCTATCAAAAATTTCCCAAAAGGACGGAGGGACAGCTGTCGAAGATCAAGTCCATTCTGGTCAGCAAGCCGGTACTGGCTGAAATTGCCACTGAAATATCATTTGGAGAACTGATTCTGATAAACAGAGGCGAGGAAAAAACCGGCGGCCGGCAGCGACATTCCATTCTTTCCGATACATTTGAGGCTTTTATTGGTGCTTTGTATCTGGATCAGGGGCTTTCTGCAGCAGAGAATTTTATTCAGAAACAACTTCTGAGTCGCTTTAAATCCATTATCCAGCAGGAGCTTTATGCCAATAATAAAAGCTTATTGCTTGAACATGTGCAATCCAGATATAATATGCTGCCGGAATACCGGTTATTGGAAGAATCCGGACCGGATCATGACAAAAATTTTGTAATGGGGGTATTCCTGAGAGGCAGGGAGATTGGAAGAGGGCAGGGGAAAAGCAAAAAAGTGGCGGAACAGGAAGCCGCCAAGAAAGCACTGGAGAAATTGGGAGGAGGGAAGGGGGAGTGAGTGTAAGTATGTTATAAGAAGCAAGAAACGATATTATATCCTTGAAATATTATCAAAAATATTGAGGACTATTAATAAGATGCTAAAACAAAGCTTAACTTATGAGATTTAATAACATTTGATTTGCTCTTCTGAAAATTATAAATTTCAAATTGTTTCAAAGATCAAACAATTTTTATAACATATTTTATTTATAAAAATTATTCATAACGGAAAAAGTTGTTATATCATTGTCGTAACGTTTAATAAAACTTAGTTTTCATCTCAGGAGATCGGTATTGAGATTTTTAATCATCAACTTCATTACATTATTAATTTTATTTAACTTCCTCGCTTCACAGAATTGGCGCGAAAGTCCAAAAGAAAAGCAGCAAAAATTTGATATTGATCTGGAGCAATTAGAGAAATCCAGTCAGCAGGTGATTCCTCAACCGCAATATTTGGAACAGATACTGGCCAAGGAAATTGATTCGACAGAATACATATTGGGACCTGGTGATCAATTATTGATCAAAATTTGGGGTCCTTTGGAAAATCAGTTCCTGGCGGAAATCACACCTGAAGGGTATATTGTTATCCCGACTGTATCTGATATCAAGATATCCGGGCTGACACTGGCTGCGGGCAGTGATAAAATCAGGCATAAACTACAAAATTATTATAAAAATTCCAGTTTTACGATTCGCTTGATAAAAATGCGGAAATTTCGTATTTATATTGTTGGCGAGATAAAAACCCCCGGTACTTATTATATTCGTGCTGTCGATCGAATGAGTGATGTAATAGAACTTGCCGGTGGTTTCACTCAGTGGGCGGATGAGACGCAGATAGAAGTGAGGGAGGAAAAGGGGAATAACTATCATTATAATATCAATAATTTTTTTCTTTCGGGAAATCTGGATGATAATCCTACTCTGGATGGTGGGAATATTATTTATGTACCACCAATCGATCTTGAAAAAAATTATGTAGTTGTTGAAGGAAACGTTGGCTCTGAAGGGATCTATCAAATCCAGCAGGGAGAGGATATATATACTTTTATGACTCGGATCAGAGCTATCAATCGAAGATCCAACTTAAATAACATTATAATAGTGAGACGTGAGGAGAAGAAAATATATGATTTGATAAATGATATTTCTATTGTAAGGGAAACAGAACTAAAGTCTGGAGACCGTATCATTATACCATCAAATCGTGACCGGGTTTATGTTAAGGGTGAGGTTTTCCAGCCTGGTCCATTTCCTTATATGGCCAATTTCGTTGCAAGGGATTATGCCGGCATGGCTGGTTTGCTGGAAACAGGCAAGAGTGTTGACAATATATATGTAATACATGGATCGAATGGTAAAGTAGAGAAAGGTGGATCGGTAATTGTTGACAAAGGAGATATTGTGGTAGTACCACAGCGTCCCCGGGAAAATACCAAAGATATTTTGGCAATTATAACACCAATTATTAGTATAGGATTAAGTACATTTGCAATAATTCAGGCAAGTAAATAGGATAAAATTAAATTATAAATATTATCATTTCCTATGAATAGAGAAATTAATTTAATTGATGTTTTAAACATTTTGATAAGAAACCGTTGGTTAATATTTAAGATTATTTTTTTTACAACGCTTTTTTCACTTTTTTTAAGTTTGATTTGGCCTAAAACCTATAAGAGTTCAATTCAGTTTTTTCCCCCACCAAGGCAACAATCAGGAATCACAGGGATTTTTAGTAATTTATTACAACCAATGGTTTCTACTTCAGAATTAAACCAAGAAGCATTGATGGTGATTCTTAACAGCAGAACAGTCAAGGAACAGGTGATTGACAAGTTTAATTACCGGGAGATATATAACAGTGATATCCCGGAATTTCTCATTAAACAAATGGAATCCAATATTATTATTTCAGATATCAGGGAAGGTGGATTTGGATTTAATCCGTTGATAGCAGTGGAATTTTCTTTCATTGATAAAGATCCGAAGAGAGCAGCTGATGTATGTAAATTTTATATAGAAAAAGTTGATTCGATATTAAAATCATTGAACACAGAAAGGGTTTTAAAAACCAAAAACATTGTGGAAACTCGATATTTGGAAAATATAGCAAAATTAAATGAAGCTGAAATGAAACTACAAAATTTTCAAAAAATGAATGGAATATTTGAGATTGAAAGCCAGACAAAAACTATTATAAATACAATGGCCGAAATTAAATCGAAAATTATTCAATTAGAAATACAATTAGATATAATGAAGAAAGTCGCTTCTGCAGAAAATTATGAAATACTTAATATTATTACTGAAAAAAATGCTTATGAAAAAAAATATCAGGAATTTTATAGGAAATCTGACTCTCTTCTCACAGATGATATTTTTCATTCTATTGATGAAATGCCACGCTTGAGCAGGGAATATGCCCAATTATATAGAGATGTTGTCATCCAAAATAAAATATATGAATATATTTATCCACAATATGAACAAATGAAAATGCAGGTAAAAATTCAGGCACAGGGTGTTCAAATCTTGGATCCAGCACAAATCCCTAC
>JAFGSO010000025.1 GCA_016934605.1 Calditrichota bacterium
GACAGCACTAAACATATTACCTCTATAAATATTTTTTGAATAACTATATTTAAAAAGATTTTAGGAGCTAAGGGAATAATCATATTATGTTATTTGGAGTAAGTTTTTTAAATAGCATATTTATTAAAAATTGACGTTTTTTCAGAAAGCCTTGCTCAGTCCAAAGACCTTTTCTATATCTAGCACGAACATGAGGCCGTTCCCGGGATCTTCCAGAGAACCAACGATCTGTTCAACTGCTTTGACTGCGGATTCAACAAGTCTGTCCGGCAATACTGTCAGGATAGTTTTATTGGCAGTACGGCTTCCCTGCAGCAGGTTTTTAAAACCGGCAAAAATGGGAATGTCTCTGGCAAGGATCGATCCCATGCCCACGCTATCCAGGATGGTGGCACCCTTTATATTAAGCTCCAGGAAAGCTTCCAGAATTTCTTCCAGATGTTCTTCCTTGTTAAGAATAAAAACCAGCAGTTTCATGATACAATCTCAAAATATTTTTCCTCTTCCGCTTTCAGAAGCTCGTAAGCTTCCTGAGGCCCGGAGGCATTCAGCAGCCCCTGCCGGAGTGAATCCTTGGCAATGAGTCTGGAGATGCGGCTGAGCAGACGAATGTGCATACCAGGATTTTCTTCCGGGCCTAGCAGCAGAAAAAATATTTTGACCGGTTTATTATCAATGGAATTGAAATCGATGCCCCCCGGATGGATACCCAGTGCGATAGCGAACTGATTGCATTCCTGTTTTTTGCAGTGCGGTATGGCTACTTCGCGGCCGACACCCGTGGTCATGATCCGCTCACGTTCCATCACAGCCTTGAAAACATCTTCCGGATCGTTGAAAAGATTTTGTTTTTCAAGGACCTGGATGAGTTCCCGAATGATGCTCTCTTTGGTTGAAGATTGAAGCGGAATCTTAATAGATTTGGGTTGAATGACATCGACCAACTTCATTGTTTCCTCCGGATGAATAACACCAAAATATAGGAAATTCTATAATTATTACAACAAAAAAGAAAGAAAGAAAATGATGATAATCCCCGGATTTTATGATTACAGGATTCAAATACATAGCACTGCCCCCGGAATTTATCTGCAAGATTCTCCGATGCATAATATTGCTTGATTAAATATTAGCTTCATTTTAATTTAAACAAAATTATTATAAAAGGGTTTACCATGAGAATCCTTCGTCTTGCACTTGCCCAGATAAATCATGTTGTCGGAGACTTCAAGGGGAATTATCAGAAAATTTCCGAATACATCGATCGTGCCCGGGACAAGGGTGCCGATCTTATTGCCTTCCCCGAACTGTGCCTCACCGGATATCCCCCGGAAGACCTTTTACTGAAACCTGGATTCATTGAAGAAAACCTGACCTATCTCCACAAGATCGTTGATAAAACCGAAGATATAACTGCAATAATCGGCTTTGTGGACAGGGATGATGACATATATAATTCAGCTGCCATTATTCACCATAAGAAGCTTGCAGGTATTTATCATAAAATATTTTTACCCAATTACGGTGTTTTTGATGAGGACCGTTATTTTCAGGCAGGCCAGGAAGTGCTGGTATTCGTTCTGAACGATGTCACCATCGGTGTGAATATCTGTGAAGATATCTGGTATCCGGGCGGGCCAACACGCGATCAGGCTCTTTACGGCGGTGCCGAGGTCGTCATTAATATTTCCTCCTCACCATATTATTACGGAAAAGGGATATCCAGATACAGGATGCTGGCCACCCGGGCAGAAGACAATGTTGTAATTGTGGCGTATCTGAATACGGTGGGCGGGCAGGATGAGTTGGTGTTCGACGGGAACAGTATGGTAATTTCCGAGGAAGGATCTCTGATCAGTAAATCACCTTCATTCGAGGAACATCTGCTTCTCACGACGCTTCACCCCGATAATGTATTTAATAAGCGGATACATGACCCGCGAAGAAGGAAGGAAAAAATATTTATTCAACCGGATCGGACCCTCAGGAAAATCCCGCTGGCAACTTCTGCGGGTAAAAATGTCGATGAATTTGAGAATAGCGGAATCATTGAATTCCTGGATTTGACAGCAGAAGTCTATAAAGCACTTCAGACCGGACTGATTGACTATGTCAAGAAAAATGGTTTTGGAAAGGTTGTTCTTGGAATTTCCGGAGGAATAGATTCTGCGCTGGTACTGGCCATAGCTGCAGATTCTCTGGGGAAGGAAAATGTTATCGGGATTTCCATGCCCAGTCAGTTTACCAGTGAACAGAGTAAAGCCGATGCCCGGAAAATTGCCGAAAACTTCGGGATAAGATTTTATGAAATTCCGATTACAGATTTATATGAAAACTATCTGAAAGATCTGAAACCGGTGTTTGGTAAAAGAAAAAAGGATACTACCGAAGAGAACATACAGGCACGCATCCGGGGTAATCTGTTGATGGCATTTTCCAATAAATTCGGGTTACTGGTTCTGGCAACCGGAAATAAAAGTGAAATCAGCGTGGGATATTGCACTCTTTACGGAGATATGGTCGGCGGATTTTCGGTTATCAAAGATGTTTATAAAACTATGGTTTATGACCTGGTGCGCTACCGGAATAATCTGGCCGGGACAGATATTATTCCGCAAAGTATTTTAAATAAGGCGCCATCGGCAGAATTGAAGGAAGATCAGAAGGACACAGATTCGCTGCCACCTTACGATATACTGGATCCGATCCTGAAAGCCTATGTGGAGGAGGACCATTCGGTGGATGAAATTATCAGCTTTGGTTTTGAGGAAAGAACTGTAAAGAAAGTTGTAAAGCTCATTGATCAGAATGAATATAAAAGGCGACAGGCGGCTCCGGGGATAAAAATAACAAATCGTGCCTTTGGAAAAGACCGCAGGTTTCCCATTACGAACCGGTATACGGGAAATAATATTTAGCCTGATTAAGGCACGATTTAGCAGGAATATGAAATGTATTCATCTTTCTCTGTGCTCGTGGCTCTGAAGCTATTTATGTGCCACAGACACCGAGGCCATGGAGAAAAACACATTATTAAAGAAAAAAGAATAAAATTTGAGGCGGACATCAAAAATCATAAATCGTAACAGATAAAATTAAAAGCCAGAAGGCAGAATTAAATTCCAAATCAGCCTGTCAGACCGGCCTATCGGCTTGATTCCAATGAAATTATAAATCACAAATGATAAATTAAAAATCCAGCAGCCAGCATTTAGCCAGCGACTTTAGTCGTTGGAACCAGTAGCCAGAAACCAGGGGCCAGATAAAAATTATTAACATATCTCACCTTGTAACGTAACCTTCTATCATGGGATTCATGGATCATAGAGGTTCGTAAAGGTAACAGTATAAATAAGTAATAAAGTTAAATATTTATACCCCGGTCTGAGCTGATAATTTATTTGGAACTGTAAAGTTTATTCCCTATTTTTAGCCAACTTTGACCGTATTTTAACTAGAGAGGAGAGCGGTATGAATAATATGAGATTATTCTATCTGCAACTTTTAGCTTTAGTGTTTTTGATGTCAGGAATTCAGGTATTTGCCCAGCAGAATATCGAAAGCATGATTAACGCGGTGGAAAATGAGATGAGCCAGTTGCGTCAGCAAAACTACGACCTGCTGTCACCTGAAAATTTTAACAAGGCACAGGAAGAATTCCAGAAAGCACGAAAGGATTTCGATCAAAGAAAAGATATTCGCGGCATAATGGAAAAATTGCAAAAAGCCAGTCGCTATCTGAAAGTTGTAAATGAAGTGGGGAAGCAGGGGGAAATTCTGTTTGCGGATGTCCTGCAGGCACGAGAAGATGCACTGGTGGTTCAGGCACCGGAGTATGCTCCCGCCTTATTCGAGGAGGCAGAAAAGAAGTTTCTGGAAGCCAGCGGACGCCTGGAAGACGGTGATCTGAACGGAGCCCGAAACAGAACATTAAAGGTGGAGGAAGCTTATCGACAGGCAGAACTGAGAGCTATTAAGGAGAGCATTATCGGCAATGTACGGGATCTTCTCAACCAGGCCGAGGAACAAAACGTGAAAGACAATGCACCGATTACGCTGAATCTGGCAAAAACCTTATACGATGAGGTATTGGTGATTCTCAACAGTAACCGATATGCTAAATCCAATGCCAGGGAAACTGCAACTGAAGCGGCTTACCAGGCGAAACATGCCATGTATCTGGCTTCGATTATCAAAAAATTGAAAAATGATGATAAAAACTGGGAAAAACTTATAAGAGATTTTGAAGACCGGATGGATAATATAGCCGCTGAACTGGGATTTAAAGGAAACTATGCCAATGGATTTACGGAAACGGAAAAAGATATTATCATAGCAATTCAGACTCTGAAGGAAGAAAATAAAACCCTCAAGGAAGATCTTGCCCAGCTGCAGGACGAAAATCAAAAATTGGAAACAAAGGTCCAGCAATACGAGAAAACTGTGGTTACGGAATTACAGCGAAAGAAGGAACGGGAAGAAAAATTGAAGAAAATCGAGAAGATGTTCACCCGTGATGAAGCCCGGGTTCTGCTGAGTGAAAACCAGATGATCATCCGTTTATACGGGTTGACCTTTGGAGTGGGATCGGCAGTAATTGCACCAGACCAGTTTATGCTGTTGACCAAAGTTATGCGAGCGTTGCGAGAATTTCCCAATAAAAAGTATATGATTACCGGCCATACCGATTCTCAGGGCAATGATGCCTATAATCTGAATCTTTCAGAGAACCGGGCAGAAGCTGTGAGGGCATATCTGGAAGCCAATATGAATATTCCTCCACAACAATTCGAAAGTATCGGTTATGGGGAAAGCAAACCAATTGCCAGTAATGATACGCCGGAAGGCCGGCGAATGAATCGCAGAATTGATGTTATTATTGATCTGGAATCAAATATTGGCGATAATTAAGCAGAATAATAGATGATTTTTTAAATGCCCGTTGGATCTGTTTTTCAGCGGGCTTTATTTTAACTGGATGTTTTGATCTGAACATCCGGATCAATTAAAAAATGATCGAAAGAATAGGTTACAGAATTTTCAGCCAATTTCCTGAATGCTGTTGTGTCAGCCGCTGGATTCCCGAGAGAGATGCACCCGGAGAAGGTAAACAGGGAGAGGAAATTTTCCGGGTATCAGAAATGATAGAAGTGATGACGGAGAGTCAACCTGCGGTTCTGGCCAGACAGGTGCAAAGTAGCATCGTTAAAAACGTAATCTCAGCAGGTGTTGCCGACAAATGCGATGGGCTGGTAACCAGCACCGGAAATCTGAATCTGGTGATCAGAACGGCAGACTGTGCGGCAGTGATGATATACGACCCGGTTTTAGAAATCGCGGTAAATCTTCATGTGGGATGGAGGGGAGTATACTCGGCAATAATCGGGAAAGCTCTTGATAAGCTTACAACGGATTATAACAGCCGGCCGCAGGATTGTATCGTGGCCGTAAGCCCGGCAATAGGTAGCTGCTGTTACCAGGTTGGTCCGGAATTTAGAAATTATTTCGATGCTGCTTTTCTCACGGAGCGTAATGGAATGCTGTATTTTGATCTGAAAGGAATGATCAATACTCAGCTTATCGCAGCAGGTGTGCCACCAGATAAAATAGAGATTTCGGCTCACTGTACCCGGTGCAGTTCCCTGCAGTTGCCGTCTTACCGGAGAAATTTTACCAGAAACAGGATTTGGAATATTATTAAAATTAAGGGAGAATAACATGAATAAGATTATATTTATAGCGTGTCTGTTACTTTTTGCCATACAACTACCTGCTCAGGATTCCCTTGAAGTACATTCCCGCTATTTAAATTTTGAAGTCAACAAAACGCCGTTTATTTCTGGTGGCTATTTTCTTCAGGACCTGGTAGCCCTGGAGGCGGGAATTGGTTTTACCCTGGATGGGGAGAGGGATTCCAATGGCCTGGGCATCCGGCTGGGAGTTGACCGCTATTTCACTGAAAAACGGATCTCGCCTTTTGCCGGGGGATATATTCTGTTTGAAATAAATCCGAATGTCTTTGGTGAAACAGCATGGAAAGGATCCCGGTTAAATTTCGGGGGGCACTGGGGAGTAAATGTTTTTGTGTTAAAAGAACTTGCCATTGCCGGAAAAATTGGAGTGGAGCTCCAGCTGAATTCACCCAAAGAAGGGAACAATTCAACCAGCTTTACCAGCATGACCAGTGGTTTTCAGGTTCGTATATTCTTATAAATAGAGCCCATCTCACGACTACGGCTTGTCAGTACGATTTTTCGACAAGAATTTTAGACGGAGGTACAGGTGGATCTTTTAAAAGCATTGATTCTGGGAATTATTCAGGGACTTTCAGAATTTCTTCCGATAAGCAGTTCAGGGCATCTGGTTATTGCAGAATATCTCATGGATTTTCGACAGGGCGGTCTGGCCTTCGAAGTATTTGTGCACTTCGGGACTCTGTTGGCGATACTCTGGGCATTCCGAAAAGATATTTGCCTGTTGCTCCGATCACTTCCTGCTGTTTTCAGGTTATCCTCACCAGATCTGCCAGCGGAAACGCGGGAGTATGCTCTATGGGATATTTACATAATCATTGGATCGATTCCTGCAGCCGTTATCGGATTGTTTTTTGAAGATGCCATCGAGCAGATTTTTGAGGATCATTTCTTTGCACTGGTTATGCTTTTCTTTACCGGTATTATTGTGTGGAGTTCAAGATATACCCGTAAAAAGCGTGAGAACATGAATGGATGGCATGCTTTCCTGATCGGAGTTGCGCAGGCTTTGGCTATTTTGCCGGGAATATCCCGTTCGGGTACCACCATTGTGACCGGTTTATGGCTGGGTATTCCCAGGCTCAAGGCGGCCCGCTTTTCCTTTCTCCTCTCCTCGCCGGTCATCTTTGGCGCCACGCTGCTTAAATTTTTTGATGTTTTTGAAAATCCGTTGCCTTCCTCAGAACTGGTGACATTCCTGGCTGCCGGTGTGGCAGCAGCCATATCCGGTTATTTTGCCATTGTGTGGCTGCTCCGTATCATCCAGGAGCAGAAATTTGAGTGGTTTGGAGTCTATTGTGTGGTCGTTAGCATCGCCGGTATAATCTTCCATTTCCTGGGTTGAGGTTGTTTGAAGTTCAGTTTATGTGCAATCTCAAACAGGTTGATTATGGTTACAAAAATGATTAAAAATTATCGATTCTAACTTGTATTCGATCCCGTTATCCTGAACAAAATATTATAGCAACAGCCTCAATTTTTATTCTTAATTCTTTCTTTCCGACCTTTGGCCGGACCAGTCCGGC
>JAFGSO010000251.1 GCA_016934605.1 Calditrichota bacterium
CTGCTGCCCTCTGAGCTCACCATTGTTCACGGACCCGGTTGCCCGGTGTGTGTAACACCGCTGGAAATGCTGGATAAGGCCATCGCAATTGCACAGATACCGGGAGTCATCTTTACCTCCTTCGGAGATATGCTGCGGGTTCCCGGTTCCGAACTGGACCTGCTTTCGGTTAAAGCGGCCGGAGGAGATGTGCGGATGGTTTATTCACCCCTCGATGCAGTGAGACTTGCCGAAAAGAATCCGGGCAGGAAGGTGGTTTTTTTCGCGATCGGTTTCGAAACCACTGCACCGGCCAATGCCATGGCTGTCTGGGAAGCCAGGCGCCGGGGGTTGACAAATTTTTCGGTGCTTTGTTCACAAGTCCTGGTACCTCCGGCCATCGATACTATCCTCTCCTCTCCCGAATCTCGTGTACAGGGTTTTCTGGCAGCCGGACATGTCTGTACCGTCATGGGATATGAAGAATATATCCCTCTGGCAGAAAAGTACCGGGTTCCCATTGTGGTTACCGGCTTTGAACCCGTGGATATTTTGGAGGGAATTTTCATGACCGTTAAACAGCTGGAAGAAGGGCGTCATGAGGTGGATAATCAGTACCGCCGGGTGGTGCAGAGGGAGGGCAATAAAGCGGCCCGGAAACTAATGAACGATGTTTTCCGAATAGTAGACCGTAACTGGCGCGGTATCGGATCGATTCCCTCCAGCGGACTCAGTCTCTCGGAGCGTTATTCGGAATTTGATGCGGAAAAAATCTTCCGGGTGGAGAGTGTTTCTGCAGAAGAATCTTCTGCCTGTATCGCCGGGCAAATTCTGCAGGGATTGAAAAAACCGGTTGAGTGTAAACTGTTTGGCAAGGAATGCACACCGGAACATCCAGTGGGTGCACCCATGGTTTCCTCCGAAGGAGCCTGTGCGGCCTATTTTCATTATAATAAACAAAAAGTGACTTCCTGAGAAGATCAGATGAAAGAGAGAAAAACAGATTTGACGGGAGGATTGGTCTGTCCCGTGCCGATTACCAACTACGATAAAATTGTGATGGCCCATGGCGGAGGCGGAACTCTTTCTCACCAGCTGATTCAGAAAATGTTCCTGCCTGAATTTGATAACGAACTGCTTCAGGCGGAACAGGACGGAGCGGTTTATGAAGTAGGAGGGATCCGATTTGCCTTTTCAACCGATTCTTATGTGGTAAAGCCTATTTTCTTCCCCGGGGGAGATATAGGAGAACTGGCGGTCTACGGAACGGTGAACGATCTGGCTGTTTGTGGTGCCGATCCTCAGTTTTTGTCTGCAGGTTTTATTATTGAAGAAGGTTTCTCCATGGAGGAACTCTGGAAGATAGTACAATCCATGAAGAAAGCTGCCGACAGAGCCGGAATTAAAATTGTGACCGGAGATACCAAGGTTGTTGATCATGGATCCGGGGATAAAATTTTTATCAATACCTCGGGTGTGGGGAAAATTCGTGACAGAGTTAATCTCTCCTGGGAGCGGATTGAGACCGGCGATAAGATTATTCTGAACGGAAAGATCGCCGAACATGGAATCGCCATCCTCTCTGTGCGTGAAGAATTTCAGTTCGAAACAGATATCCGAAGTGATTCGGCACCTTTAAATGATCTGATCGGAAAATTACTGGATGTTTGTCCCGATGTACATATGATGCGGGACCCCACCCGCGGAGGTATCTCCAGTGCCCTGAATGAAATTGCCATGAAAAGTGGTATGGGAATCAGGCTGGAGGAGAGCCGGATACCGGTGGGGGAAGGCATAAATGCCATCTGTGAAATCCTGGGACTCGATCCTCTCTATATTGCCAATGAGGGCAAAGTACTGGTTTTCACCTCGGCGGCGGATGCACCAGGGGTTCTGGAGGCAATGAAAAAGCACCCGCTTGGGCAGGATAGTGTGATTATCGGAGAGGTAGTGGCAGATCACCCCGGGCGTGTAGTGATGAAAACGCTTATCGGCAGCAATCGTGTCGTGGATATGCTTTCCGGAGAGCAACTGCCGCGGATCTGTTAGTGGATAACGGAGAAAGAATGTGCTGGCGAGCGGTTTTTTTAGTATAATATCTGTTATTTTCCTGCACTGTTGGGGAAACCACTCTGAACTGAAGCCGACTCTGAGCAGTATTCAAGATAATATTTTTAACCAAAAATGTGCGATATCCGGTTGCCATGTGGGCTCATTACCGGAAGCTCATCTAAATCTGTCGGAAGGGAAATCTTATCAGAATCTGGTAAAGGTGAACAGTTTTCAAATTCGGGATATGATGCGAGTGCAGCCCGGAAGGCCGGACAGTAGTTATCTGCTGAATAAACTTGAAGGCGGGAGACTTGTTGGGGATGTAATGCCTCCGGGTGCGAAAGGTCTCTCACGTGAGGAAATTCAGGTCATAAGAGAATGGATCCAACTGGGAGCGGAAAGAAAAGATTAAAGATCAAAGAAAGCCTTCTTTATCCCTTATCCCTTATCCCTTATCCCTTATCCGTTATCCCTTCACAATAAAACCGAAATCGACAATTTTTAACAATATTTTCAATCCATTTTGTATCGTAAATGAATTATTGTGAAGATTAAAATTCAGGAAATGTATGACCAGAGAAGAACTGTTTAAATTGACTCACATGGTTAGCTGTGCCGGTTGAGCAAGTAAAATAGGTCCGGGAGACCTTGAAGACATACTGAAGGAATTTCCGAAGGCGGCCGATCCTTATCTGCTGGCAGGTCTGGATAGTAACGAGGACTCGGGTGTTTATCAGTTATCACCTGATCTGGCGCTGGTGCAGACTATCGATTTTTTTACTCCGGTGGTGGACGATCCCTACGATTACGGCCAGATTGCGGTAGCTAACTCGTTGAGTGACATCTATGCCATGGGTGCCAGACCACTGATCGCCCTGAATGTGGTTGGATTTCCGATCGCCAGCATGGATCGCCGTATTTTGGCACAAATACTGAAAGGTGGCTGGGAAAAAGCCCGGGAAGCGGAGGTTCTGATCATCGGAGGTCACTCTGTAAAAGATCCGGAAATAAAATATGGGCTGGCTGTAACGGCAGTCGCACATCCTGGGAAAATAGTGCGAAATAATACTACAAATATCGGGGATCAGATTATTTTGACCAAACCGCTGGGTACCGGAATTCTTACCACCGCTCTGAAGAATGAAATGCTCCCACAGCCTTTGCTGGAACTGGTAACACGGAGCATGAAACGGTTAAACCGGGAAGCTGCAGAAGTCATGATCCGACACGGTGTGACGGCCTGTACGGATGTCACGGGATTCGGATTGCTGGGCCATTTGCTGGAGATGGTAAAAGGGAGAGATATCGCTGCCAACATTTCGGCGGATGCGGTTCCGTTCCTGCCGGAAGTTCTTAAATTTATAGGTAAGGGACAAATTCCGGCCGGTCTGAAAGAAAATGTGTCTTTTCTGGCACCTTCTGTTCAGTTTTCACAAAATATACCGGAAGAAATGCGGAAAGCTCTCTGCGATCCGCAGACTTCCGGAGGGCTTCTCTTCACTGTATCACCTGAGAATGCCGAAAACAGCCTTCGCGATATACAGATGGCAGGGGATAAACAGGCAACTATTATTGGCAGAATGACCGAAAAAAAGGATAAGCCCCTGGTTATTACCTGATTATAAAATTTATGTACGTGAGAATAAGGGAAAATTTTATCTCTATGGCCTGATTGAGGAGGAGATCAGGATTATGGGGGGAAATAATAGGTCAAGTCAGCATGAAATACCACCCCAAAAACACCATCGACGTTCCATGCGGTTACATGGATACGATTATACCAAACCAGCTGCCTGTTTCATCACCATTTGCACGCATCAACGGGCATGTTTGTGGGAATATGGTGGATGGGGAAATCGTATTATAGGATGCCGGTAAAATTGCCCAATTATGCTGGTTGGAAATACCCATGCATTTTCCCAACGTGTTGTTGGATGAATTTGTGATCATGCCCAATCATGTTCATGGGATAATAATACAAATCCACAATAGAAAAACCCGCCTGCTATTGAGAATGAATCTTTATAATAATTATGCATTAACATTGAATTTAATTTCACAATATTATATTATTTAATATAATTTTACACTTAAAAGATTTTTTCCTTGACTAATTCGTTTTTTTTAATAAATTCTATTGAAAACGGAAAAGGGTAAGCTGTCTTTACCGGAAGCAGTATTTATTGATCCCTTAAAAAGTATCAGTCAACAAAAATAAACAAGTATTTTCTCTATGAATCTATCCGCGGGCTTTTAGTTTTAAGTGGTCATCCTCCGACCGGATGAGTTTTCAAAACAAGAGCCTTAGACCAGGCCATTCAATAAAAAGTTTATTTCGAAAAATTGTCCGATTCATTCATAAAGGAGGTTCTATGAGCGAAAAACCTCAAACCATTCTGGAGCAGATGCTGGCTCAGGGATATACACGCCGTGATTTTCTCCGCTTCTGTTCTTACATCACTGCTGCTGCCGGCGTCCATGCCAGTGGCCTCAACAAAGTGGTGAAAGCTCTGGAGACAAAAATCCGCCCGCCGGTGCTGTGGTTTCATTTCCAGGAATGTACCTGCTGCAGTGAATCATTTATACGTTCCAATCACCCGGTTATCACAGATATCGTTCTGGATAAGATTTCCCTGGATTATACCCAGACATTGCAGGCAGCGGCCGGAGACCAGGCAGAAGAAGCACTCCACAACACCATGGAAAAGTATAAAGGCGAGTATATTATGACGGTGGAGGGAGCCGTACCTACCCGAGATGGCGGGGTGTATTGTACAATTGCCGGACGCACTGCGCTCGATATCGTGAAGGAAGCCGCTGAAAATGCCAAAACGATTATTGCCTGGGGAAGTTGTGCTTCCAACGGATGTATCCAGGCAGCCAATCCCAATCCCACCGGAGCCACCCCGATTTATAAGGTACTGCCGGGAAAAACCGTGATGAATGTGCCCGGTTGTCCGCCCATCGCCGAAGTGATGGCCGGAGTTATTGTTCATGTACTGGCTTTCGACCGTATACCTCAACTGGACGGTCTGAATCGTCCGCGTGCTTTCTATTCCAAGAGGGTGCATGATTCCTGTTACCGCAGACCCTTCTACGATGCGGGCCTGTTTGTGAATTCTTTCGATGACGAAAATGCCCGCAAGGGATATTGCCTGTATAAGGTCGGATGCCGCGGACCTGTTACATACAACTCCTGCGGGATTATCCGCTGGAATAATGGCGTCAGTTATCCCATCCAATCCGGACATCCCTGTATCGGTTGCAGCGAGGCTAACTTCTGGGACAATGGTCCGTTCTACCAGCATTTGGCCAATATCCCGGGTTTCGGTATCGAAACGACCGCGGATAAGATCGGAACAATCGTCGGAATAGGGACCCTGGCAGGAGTGGCCGCTCATGCTATTTCAACCAATATCCGGAAAAGACGCCTCATTCAGGAAGTGATAGATACAAGCGCCAAAGAAGAAAAAGAATCTTCCGGTAAGCAGGAAGGAGGTGAATAATGGCCACCAGAATCGTAGTCGATCCCATTACCCGTATTGAAGGTCATCTCCGCATAGAAGCCGAAATAAACAATGGTAAAATTTCCAATGCCTATTCATCCGGCACTATGGTGAGAGGTTTCGAGATTATTTTAAAGGGAAGAGATCCCCGGGATGCCTGGGCATTCACCGAAAGAGTCTGTGGTGTCTGTACCACTGTTCATGCTCTGGCTTCGGTGCGCTGCGTGGAGAATGCCCTGGGAATTGTTATACCTCCCAATGCCGAGTTGGTAAGAAATCTGATGTTCTGTACCCAGTATGTTCATGATCATGTGGTTCATTTTTACCATCTGCACGCACTGGACTGGGTGGATGTGGTGAGTGCATTGAAGGCCAGTCCGGCTGAGGCAGAGAAAATTGCTCAGAGCATTTCTCCCTGGCCAAAGAATTCTGCCTCCTATTTCCGGGATGTTCAGAATAAAGTGAAGACACTGGTGGAAAGCGGTCAGCTGGGAATTTTCGCCAACGCCTACTGGGGACATCCGGCCTATAAACTCCCCCCGGAAGTGAATCTGATTGGAGTAGCTCATTACCTGGATGCGCTTGAATGGCAGAAGGAAATCGTCAGAATTCATACCATATTTGGAGGAAAAAATCCCCATCCGAATTATCTGGTGGGCGGAGTACCCTGTTCGGTAAATCCGGATGATGCCATGGCTCTCAATGCTGAAAGACTGGCTTATGTCGGCACTCTGATTGGCAATGCTATTCAATTTGTGGAACAGGTTTATCTGCCGGATTTACTGGCCGTGGCTTCCTATTACAGGGAATGGTTCTCCCTGGGAGGCGGTTTGCGGAATTACCTGTCCTATGGGGATTTGCCTATGAACGGGTATAAAAATCCGGACAGTTTCAAATTTGCCCGTGGAGCAATTATCGACCGGAATCTGAACGAGGTCCAGGAGGTGAAAGGAAACGATTCCGGTCAGGTGCGCGAATATGTCACGCATTCCTGGTATAAATATGCCGAAAACCAGGCATCGCTCCATCCCTGGGAAGGGATCACTGAGTTTAACTATACCGGTCCAAAACCGCCTTACCAGCATCTGAATGTGGAAGACAAATACAGCTGGCTGAAAACACCGCGATGGAAAGATTATCCCATGGAAGTGGGTCCATTGGCCAGAATGCTGGTCTCCTACGCCTCCGGCCGGGATGATGTGAAGGAGATTGTCAACGATACCCTGAAACGGTTGAATGCACCGGTTACCGCATTATTTTCAACCCTGGGGCGAACCGCTGCCCGCGGGCTGGAAACGAAACTGGCTGTTCACTGGATGAAAGAATTTCATGACAGTCTGATCAGTAATATTCGTAACGGCGATCTGCGCATGTTCAACAATGAAAAATGGGAGCCGAAAACCTGGCCGGAAGAAGCACGGGGCGTTGGTCTTACGGAAGCTCCCAGGGGTGCCCTGGCACACTGGATCGTCATAAAGGATCGCAAAATCGAGAACTATCAGCTGGTGGTTCCCAGCACCTGGAATGCGTCACCGCGGGATGCCGCTGGAAAAATGTCTGCCTATGAGGCGTCCCTGGTGGATACTCCTGTGGCGAATCCGGAACAACCGCTGGAGATTTTACGGACAATCCATTCCTTCGATCCCTGTATCGCCTGTGCGGTTCACCTGTACGATCCGGAAGGAGAGCCCATCAATAAAATCAGTGTCTGGTAAGGAGGGCTTTTATGGAAAAAACAATTGTAAATCATTCACAGCCAACTGAATATTATGAAGTATATGTCTGGGAATGGCCGGTGCGGTTATTCCACTGGGTGAATTTCTTTTCCATTATGATTCTGGCCGTTACAGGATACTTCATTGGCAATCCTATTTCCATCGCCAGCATCTCCGAGGCCTCTGCCCAGTACTGGTTCGGAAAAATCCGCTTTGTCCATTTTGTGACCGCCTATATTTTTGTTTTTAATTCAGTGATACGAATCTACTGGGGTTTTGTGGGAAATAAATATGTTCGTTTTAATAATTTTATTCCTACCAGCAGGAAGCAATGGGATGAAATTCTGGATGTACTGAAGATGGATGTACTGCAGATACGTGAGAAAGCAACCCACTCAGTGGGACATAATGCGCTGGCAGGATTTATTTATGCTATTGGTTTTGTAATTTTTCTCTTCTCTGTATTCACCGGTTTCGGTTTATACTCGGCTATGACGGATAGCTGGTTCGCGGGTCTGTTTGCCTGGGTTGTCCCGGCAATGGGTGGGGATCATGCCGTCCGGTTATGGCATCATATGCTGATGTGGTTTTACCTGGTTTTCATGATTGTTCACGTCTACCTGGCGGCCTATCATGATTATGTGGAAGCAACCGGAACCATCTCCTCTATGTTTGGCGGCTGGAAATTTCTGAGGAAGAAAAAGCAGATTACCAGATAAGCGATTATGAAAAATCCCGCCTCGCTGCGGGATTTTTTAATATTGTTCATTTATAGGAGTAAATTCTATATCCGGTTGAGGGCTGTTTCAAAAGTTCTATCTTGTGGAATAAAATACATTTCTCTGAATATAAAGAATTCATAGAATCTCTCCCCCTTTGCCACTTAAAAAGAGCGGGGTTGGGGGTGAGTGAATAAATTAATTTTGAAAAGCGATATTTATATACATTGCGTGACTTTTGATAACTGCCCAAAGCAATGTTATTTACTCCTGACTCCATGTTCAGGTCATTGACCCCTATCTGAAGATTGAAAAATTTTTCAAAGGATACTCCACCCCTCACTTATACCCTATAGCCTATAACATATACTCCCTCGTTTACCCTTTATCCTTTTTCCCTTTTCCCTTTTCCCTTCTCCCTATCTCCATCTTTTTTTTCTTCCTCCAGCACCTCCCTTATCCTCATCAGCAGTTTCTGCGGAGGAAAAGGCTTTTGCAGGAAATTCACATCCTCCTCCAGCAATCCCTGTTGCGAAATGACCTCATCGGTATAACCGGAAATGTATAGTACTTTAAGGTCCGGACGCTCTTTTCTGATGTTCTGCACCAGCTCTTTGCCGCTCATTCCCGGCATCACAATATCGGTCACCAGGAGATCAATTTTTTTCCTGAAGTTGTTGCTTACTTCCATCGCCTGCGTGCCGTGTCCGGATGCCAGAACGGTATAGCCTTTTTCTTTCAGAATGCGCACAGCCATTTCTCTGACCATCTCTTCATCTTCTACCAGGAGAATTGTTTCGCTTCCGCCTTCCGATGTTCTCATCTTTTCAGGAGAGACGGGGCTTTTTCCTGCATCTCCCTGTACCCGCGGGAAGTAGATAGTAAAAGTGGTTCCTTTAGATACCGAGCTGTTCACCCAGATGAATCCGCCGCTCTGTTTTACAATTCCGTACACCGTCGAGAGTCCCAGGCCTGTACCTTTCCCATATTCCTTGGTGGTAAAGAAAGGTTCGAAGATATGAGCCTGAGTATTCTCATCCATACCAGTCCCGGTATCCTGAATGGAGAGCAGCACATAATTTCCCGCGGGTTGTATGGCAATATGTTTATGCACATAATCTCTGGCAAATATGACATTGGTGGTTTCGATGATCAGTCTGCCGCCTCCCGGCATGGCGTCTCTGGCATTGATGGCCAGGTTCATTAAAACCTGTTCCAGCTGACCCGGGTCCGCCTGAATGGTTCCCAGATCCGGTTCAAGATTCATTTCCAGTTCGATATCCTCTCCGATGAGCCGGTGCAGCATCTTGCTGACCTCTTTGACAATGGCATTCAGATTGATCAGTTTGGGTTGCAGCACCTGTCTGCGGCTGAAAGCCAGCAATTGATTGGTGAGACGTGAAGCCTTTTCACCAGCCTCTTTAATATGTTGGATATCTTTTACACTTTTGTCATTTTTGGGCAGACGGTGCAGCAACAGTTCGCTGTATCCGGTGATAATTGTGAGCAGGTTATTAAAATCGTGGGCAACTCCGCCTGCCAGCCGGCCGATTGCCTCCATTTTCTGTGCCTGGCGGAACTGCTGTTCCAGAATTTTCTGTTCGGTATTGTCAAACAGATATCCTTTGATTTCCATGAGATTCCCGTTTTTATCGAATTTCCCGGCCATGTTGGCAATCACGTACACCGCTTTGCCGTCGCGTCGACGGAGCTCCATCTCATGATATTCCATTTTCCTGTTTTCTATCAGCTTTTGCAGGAAGTCCAGACGATCCTCCGGATAGGGGTACAGGCTGGCAACGTTGGTATTCAGAGCTTCTTCCCGGCTCCGGAATCCAAAAATTTTCATAAATGCCGAATTACAGGCCAGTAATCTACCGTCAGCGGTGGATATGTAATCGCCGGTAAGGTCCTCTTCAAAAAACTGACGGTACTGTTCTTCACTTTCCAGCCGCGA
Source organism: Calditrichota bacterium (assembly GCA_016934605.1). Lineage (GTDB taxonomy): Bacteria > Calditrichota > Calditrichia > RBG-13-44-9 > RBG-13-44-9 > RQOF01. Next base: position 9,929 of record JAFGSO010000251.1, read on the forward strand.
TTTCTCCGCCTGCTGGCGCACTTTTACTTCCCGCTGCAGCTCCTGATAAGTGTGGGCATTCTTAAGTGCCGTGGATGCAAAAGCGGCAAAAGTTTCCGCCAGAGACAGGTCCTCATCCAGAAAAGCTCTGCTGGTGCGTTGCAGGCACAGTGCCCCGATTATTTTTTTCTCGGTGATGAACGGCACCACTATAAGGTGAGGGGAATTATTCCCATTCATTGATCCCTTAATTTTGATGTGGTTAAAAATCAGTCCTTTGCCTTTTTTAATTGCCTCGGTTGTGCAGTGGTCTTCTGTTGAATAGCCTCGGCTGGTTCTTTTAAGATTACTGTTTCCGGGAATATGCACCACCGGCTTGAGATCATTATTTTTTTCATCCAGGGTATAGATGGAGCATTCCCTGGCTTTCAGAATGTCTTTGGCACTTTTACCTATCTGGGTAAGGACTTGCTTCAATTCCAGTGTGGAGGTAAGGTGCCGGGCAATATCCAGCATCAGTTCATCCTGCCGGCTTTTCCGCCTGAGCATTTCTTCAGTCATTTTTCTTTCGGTGATATCCCGGATAACTGCAACTGATCCGCTGTAACTGCCCTGAGAATAAGTGGGAGAGAATTTTGCCGAGTACCACAGTTTTTCTTCCTGTTTCCTGATCCAGAATTCAGATTCGGAAGTGTGACCATTCTGATTGGTCCTGAAAGCTTTTGAAAATAAACCGTGAAGCCGGGCGGGAAAAATTTCTTCATAACTTTTTCCGTCTGCATCATCCATGTTTCCCAGGAAACCGTTGTTATGGCAGTGGGCGGTAATCAGTTTACCGTTTTCATCGAATAGGAAAACCAGGTCTACCATGGAGGACAGAATTGAATTCAGCTTCTTTTCGGATTCCGCCACGGCTGTCTGAGCAGCCTTTTTGATGCTCACATCCCTGGCCACTCCCTGACTTCCCAGGAAACTGTCCGTACGGGGGACATCGCTATTATATAATCCTTCCGCTTCCAGTACAAAAACCGGTTCCTGGTAAAGTCCTTTAGCATGGATATCAAATGAAATATATTTTTTATCCCGGGTAAGGAATCGAATTTCAAAAGATCTGGTTCGGCGATTGCCGGTTCTTCTTTCATTTACTTTAAAAAATGCCTTTTCCCGGTCTTCAGGATGAATAAGATCGAAAATGTTCTTTCCTACCAGTTCGGAAGGTTCATAGCCATACTCCCGGATGGAATCGCTGATAAACAAAATTCTGGAATCTGAATCCAACCGGTAAACAATATCCGGAATCGCCTTGATGATGGATTGCAGTTTTTTTTCTGAATTCTTTACCGCCTGTTCGGTCAGTTTACGGGCTGTAATATCCCGTATAACTGTTTGAATGGCTATATTGTTTATATACTTGAAAGGTGTTGCCGAAACCTCTGCCGGGAAGACAGTGCTGTCCTTTTTGCGGAATTCGATCTCATAATGCATCGCTTCCCGCTGTTTTACCCTTTGTAGAATGGTTTGGCTGATTTCCCGGGCCTCTGCCGGATGAATATCCGATATTTCCATTTTCAGCAGTTCCGTTCTGCTGAATCCCAGCAGCCGGGTAGCTTTTTTATTGACCTCAAGAATCTGTTTGTCCGGCTCGTGGATGATGATGGCATCCGGCGACTGGTCGAACAGGTTCTGCCAGGCTTCCCTGGGCAGTGGGAGCATTGAATTCCTTTTTACATTCATTGTCATTTCACTTATTGAGGGAGTTGATCCCGGTTTTGAGACATTGTCTTACTTGTAAAAAACCATCCGGGTTACTCCTTGCCGTTCATCATGACACCCCTCGGAATTGGTCATTTTAGTATTTTCGGTATTTCACTGAATTTCTTGAAATTAAATATCAAAATAATGATGTAAGCTGGAAAAAGAAGGGGTAGAAGTAAAGAATAAAGATCAAAAAAAAATGAGGATAGTTAGGAAAAAGCGGTCGAGCACAAAGCAGGCTTTAGGGGAAGTTCCCCCCCCTAGTATTTTTAAAAATTGAGGTTGTAAGTTGGGGCCTTAGAAATTGATATGTTAATTTGAACGGTATAATACAATCTAACCGATTCTAATGTTGTAGCAGTTTGTCCGCAGCATCCAGACCGGAAAGTGCGGCTGATTCCACCCGGGCATTACTGAAAGCATCTCCTGCTAGCACCAGGGGACCAGGATTTCTCAGCAACAAACTCAATTCCGGAAAAAAAGTAACCGGTCTGCTGTACTTCCACCGATGGATCTTTACAGTTTCCCATTCTCCGGAAATCCAGTCCTTCACAGCATTGCCAAGAACCGATACAATCTCTTCGTCCGGTTTCTCATAATATTCTTCACTGAATTGGTGCTCCGCATGAATTGTAATAGAAGGGCAGTGAGGAGAGATTCCTTTTTTCTGATTATCCGCAATCCATTGAACAGGTCCCTCCCGAAGCTGAAGTCCGCCTGGAGAGGGTATAAGGCCAGGTTTTTTCGGGATTCCCATAATAGCAATGCATTTAGTGTAACGGATTTTCTGCAATTCACTTAACAGTGACTTTTCAAGGGGAATATTTCCCAAACGAAGGAGTTCAAGGCTTTGGGGAAGGGGAGGGGTTAATATTAATACGTCCGCCTGAAAACAGCTATCATCTGTATTTTTAACTATCCAATTCCCTTCGTGAGAAATCTGAATGACCTTTTTTTGTTGATGAACAGTAAGATTTCTGGCAAGGTGTCTGGTGATATCTCTCAGTCCATGAATTCCGATGTAGCGATCATTTTTCTTTTCGTCTTGGTACCAGAGTTTCAGAATTCCACTTTTTCTCCATTCATCCATAAAGGGTTTCAGTTTCCGATCACTGACGGTAACAAATTGAGCACCGTAATCCGCTACTGCCTCTATTCCACCACTAGTGGCTAATCGTCGTGTTGCGATGCGTCCTCCGGCACCTCTTCCTTTGTCCAATATTGTAACAACCATTCCCTGCTTAGTCAGTCTATGAGCTGCCATCAGTCCGCAAATTCCGCTTCCGATAATCAGGCAATCCTGTAATTTCTTTTTCACATTCTCTCCATTTCTTAAAATTTTGATAAAAACTTTACTACATATTGAGAGGAATCAGGATATGATTTGGAATGTATACCAACCAGATATGAGGGTCCACGTTCCTGATTCGAATCCAGTTTTGTTAGATTCTTAGAGAAACATTTCTGAGAGTTTGTCTCTCACTTTTACCTGGCTTAAGTGATAAGCAGTTTCATTTAGTAGCTACATAGGTTTTCCACACAATATGATGTCTTATCATTTTCAGCGGCATAGCTAAATGGTGTAGTACTTAAATCGACTTTCAGAAAAAATCAGTCAAAATTCCCACATAGGGGCCACTTTCGTGGCGGTGAGCGGAACGTCAAAATTCTGATTGCCTGTCCGGTGGCCAGTTTCTGAGCAAGCACTCCACACTTTTGATATCCTGCGTGATTCATTTTAATGTTGAGTGCTCTCGAGTTTCATCCCGCTTTAGCGGGAAGGTTAGCGAATCGTTGAATTTTCTGATTTTTTCTGACAGTCTTAACCTGTCCGGCGGCCAGACCAGTCCGGCAAGCCGTCCTGACGGGCCTGTCAGGCTACGCTGCCAGACTGGCGAACTTTTTGGTTCTTTTCTGTCAAGAAAAGAACGGTTAATAAGGATAGTGGAAAGTTGGAAAAACATCCCCTCTCTTTAATTATTACGTTCCACGGTTCGTAAATCCAGTATGGTGGCAAAATATTACAGGATTTTGGCGGATGAAAAAACTTCATTGACTCACAGCAATTTAAAATTTCAAATATTTTTGGTTAGGATTTAGTATGTGGTATTAACTGGCCGTCGAGTTGGAATATCAGGGAATAACGTATGTATTAAACTCCCCAGAGAATATCATTATACTTGGAAAAGTTACGAAAAATTATAATTATCATCTTAATAATATCATTTTTCTGGTCAATTTTTTATTATCGCTTGATTTCAGGGTGTAATAATAAATCCCACTTGACACCGGATCTCCGGCATCATTTATACCGCTCCATACCACTGAATATTCTCCTTTCCCCTTATTCTCATCAACTAATTTCTTTATCGTTCTCCCCAGCTGATCGAAAATAAGGATCTGCACATTCTCTGATTTTGGAAGAGTAAAATTGATTGTTGTTGATGGATTAAAGGGATTCGGATAATTCTGGCCGAGAATGAACTCTTCCGGCTGGTAGGCAATCCGGTCATCAATATGAGTAATAATCTCACCTGTCAGAGTATTGAGGTACACTTCCAGTTGTGTGTAACCGCCGTAACCAATGTTGTTACGGTCGTCAGGATTATTGGGATTGAGGTTGTGGGCCAGTTCCCAGTCATTGGGCATTCCGTCATGGTCATCATCAGCAGGTGCGGGGAGCGAATTGAGCACAGGCCATGCTCCTTCAGGCTGATCTGCCGTTGTGGCGATCGAATGACCTGTTCTCTGCAACACATCGTTCACAATGCGCCGATCGATTGTATCGCGTTTCGGAATACTGGCTCCGGCTGAAGCCAGAACGTCGCCCAGTGCTTGAAATGGTGAAGTAGTCGTCACCGGTTCCATCAACACCGCTTGTGAACGTGCCTGGTACGCGGCAATTTGTGTTGCATCGAAACCGCTGAAAGAAACGAGACTCCACGGGTCGGTAGGGACAACCCCGTTGTAAGAGTTATTTTCAAAATACCCAATGGCGTCAAAACAGGATTCTTTGAAGATCTTATTACTGACGGTTGATTCAGGTCCGGGGATATACGCATTCCCTATAAAATTATAATGACTTGTTGTATAAGTGTCAGCATTATATCCGGGCTGGCTGCCCTTCCAGTTATAAACAACATTATTGCGAAAATCAAAATGCAATCCCTCAGGATCGATGCTGGTAGAGGTGTAATTCCCGGGCCTGGGCATCCTGTTGTTATTGTGTGCATAAAGATTATGATGGTACGACTTAACATCACCGTAGTCACCCCGAATTAGAGATCCGTAACTGTGGTTTTCAAATGTCAGGCATTCGCTGATGATACACCATTGGACTGTTACCGAGTCGGAAGTTTCCTGGCATGAGATGCCTTCATCTCGTGCGTATGAGGCGGTGACATGATCTACGATGATGTTGGTCCCCCGATCGATATCGATGGCATCGCCGGATGAATTCGCTGCCCCGGCATCAACCCGCACCCGGATGTATCTGATCACAACATCTGAAACTGCACCGATATGGATTCGCCCCTTGATGCATATTCCGTCTCCGGGAGCAGTCTGGCCGGCAATAGTGGTGTTTGATTTGGGCCGCAAAATAACATCTCCCATTTCAATCGTCCCGGAAACCCGAAATACAATAGTGCGGTTTCCGGAGCTCACTGCATCAACAATGGAACC
>JAFGSO010000252.1 GCA_016934605.1 Calditrichota bacterium
TCAAGTACCGGCCCAACATCGCGTGAAATTTGTCTCACCCAGCCCCGACATATCAGTTCCTGTTCTCGCATACTCAGGTTGTGGGGATCGCATACCACGCCACCTTTGCTACCACCCAGGGGAATATCTACCACCGCACACTTCCAGGTCATCCACATGGCCAGAGCACGAACGGTATCAATCGTTTCCTGGGGATGAAACCGAATGCCTCCTTTGCCGGGTCCCCTGGCATCATTGTGCTGAACCCGATAACCTCGAAATACTTTGAAGCTTCCGTCATCCATCCTCACCGGAATATTAAAATGATATTCCCTCATGGGATTTCGTAAAATATCTCTGCTTGCCTGATCCAGATCCAGTATATCCGCTACCCTGTCAAACTGCGCTTGAGCCATTTCAAACGGATTAAATGCTTTGTTTGCCATAGAAATAATCCTTTCTCAACCTCTATTATTTTTTATTATAATTTATGTGAACATAATAACATAATGTTTGAACTTCTCATCATCGGATATACCGAAACTGAATACATCATTTTATTTAAAAATCCTTTATTATAAAGGATTAATCTTAACCGATTACGATAAATATAAATCACAATAGACATTGTGATAATCTTAATTTAGAATTTTGCCGGATAAAAAAAAAGAAAAATAAAAAATATACGTTTACTGCCTCATATTTCTATTAAATGAACCCCCAGCACTTCTCTTTTAAAGAGAGGAAGCGAATGGGGAAAGTGTCTTTGAATTACGATAATTTATAAAAATGTTTCTATTCACAAAGAGTATGGCTTTTATTACTGCAATTCCCATGCTTTTTTCATTCATACGGATTGAATCAGGCCTGTTTAAAAATATATGGCACAAGGGTTAGTTAAAGTAAAATCTTCCGAAAGTAACCTCATCGCCGGATATCATTTTTTGTGAATTGAGCAATTCAATACATTTTTAGAAAAGAGGTTATTAACTGCCGGTAAATGCCTTCTCTTTTTTCGGTGCAGATTGCCTTTTTTTACGGGCAATATTCTTCAATTTCTGGTAAACGTTGCGGCAATTTTTTTCCAGCGTTTCCAGATCCCGATCATTGCGAATGACAAAATCTGCCCATTTGACCTTATCTTCCAACGGAATCTGTTTTGATATGCGATCGACAATCTCCTGATCTGATATTTTCTCTCTCTGTTTTATCCGTTCTATTCTGTTCGGCATTTTAGAAGATACAACCACCACAGCATCAAACATATGTTCCAGACTCATTTCATATATAAGCGCTGCATCCACACAAATAATATTATATTTGCCTGATTCACGGGCTTCTTCTATCGTACTGATAATTCGAGCGACCATTTGCGGATGCACGATGCGATTCAATTGCTCAGTTTTCGTATCATCTGAAAAAGCGATCCGGGCCAGAAGTTTCCGGTTTAATTTACCGTTCCGGTAAAAAATTCTGCTCCCGAAAACTCTTTTCAGTTCTTTTTGTATTTCATCATTTATTTCTATCTCCCTCTTGGCAATCATATCGGCGTTAATACATTTGGCACCCATCTTCTCAAAATACTGACATACCGTTGTCTGGCCACATCCCATTCCTCCGGTTACAGCCACCACAATACTGTCATAATGTTCCATCTTTTCCTCATCTTTATTTTAAAATAACAAACTTTCCTTTCTTCTGTTGATCAGAATAACTGGCAATATAGATATAAACTCCGCTTCCAACCCGATGACCATTTTTATTGCGAAGATCCCATTCAACACCACCGTCTTCATCTTCATTGCGCAGGGTGACTACCGATTCTCCGCTTGCGGTAAAAATAAAAATTTCGCAACCATAAGGCACATTTCCAAATCTGATTTTATCCTCTGCGGCCTCCCGGCGGAATGGATTTGGAAATATGACCAGGGAACCAAGATCGTTAACTGATCTCCTGATCAGGAATCTGTTCTCAAGTGTCAACTGAAGGGAATTTCCCCAGATATCCTTGAGCCCTTTTATGCTCAGATAATAGTCTGAACCCAGACTGCCCATCCGATTTCGTCCGCTCAGGATTAGATGAATAACTTTCTGATTTTGGGCATTGACAAAAGCATCTATGACGGTATCATCCGGAGTGAGAGAATAATTTGATAGATTTTCAGCACTCTCTGATGCCATGGGATGATTGAAATGCACTAATAATTCATGCCTGGAGACAAACTCAACTCCAGTTACATACGGCGGATCAATCACCTGATCAACCTGAAACGGTACAGAAAATCCCCCTCGGTAAAAAGGCACCCGGTATAAATTACTCAGATCGGTGAATACTAGGCGGTAATCACTAGGTGAGAAATCCTTCGGAAATCCCAGAAGAACCATTCGGGAACCTTCGCCTCTTACAACAGAGACCGGATATACAGAATCTGGCAATAATAAAAATTTGCTGACATTGAAACTGGGTTTCCCAAGTGCAGCTGAAAACCGAACTGAAAGCTGGTCTGAACCTGAAACACTGATATTCTCAAACTCAGGGGGATTTTCGGCTTTTACCTGTAATTTCAAACCAGGCATCCCCAGCGGACTGAGATAGGCACTGTCCACCGTTTGAAGTTCATATTCATACAGGTGTTCAGAAGTCACACTTGAATCCATCAGGATTGTATCTAGAACTGTATATCTGACAATATTCTGGTTATGCCGGTCTGTACGGGATAAAAGATAGTGGTCTGCACCTGAGACCATGCCCCAGCTCAGGAGAATTCTTCCGGTATCTGCCTGTATTGGTCTAAAATTATCCGGATTCATCGGCCTGGACAATGGATCATCCGGAAACCATAACGTCGTCATCGAATCACCACTTATTATCACACTACCGGCATTCAATCCGGCTACAGCAGGAGAGTTGATACCGCTGGTGGTCCAATTTACCTGAAAACGATTGTCTTTAAATTGTATAAAGTAAGCTCGGGGATACGGCGTGAAGAAAATTTCATCCCGTCCGTCCCCGTCATAATCGGAAACACTTAGACCACTATATTTTTTTGATTCAGTTACAACTCCATAGAAATTCTGCTCCCAGATTTCAGTCAGTTTTCCATCTGGCCCTGTTTTCAGAATCTGCAGAATCCAGAATTGATGAGGAACCGCTGATTCACCGGTGTATTTTGCCTCCGTATAGGTGGCGCAAACTATCTCGGGTGTTCCATCGCCGTCAAAATCTCCGGCAGCAAACCGATGAGTAGCATCAACACCTTTCATCCTCTGATGATCGAAGGGAGCAAATTGCCCGTTCGGTGAGCTCTGGAACAGAATGAGATCTCCATCATAATCTCCGATGATAATCTCCGATTTTCCGTCTCTGTTGAGATCAACAATTTCTGCGAAAGGTATTCCATAAACGTTTTCACCATCAGATGGATTATCCAGCTGCTGCATCCACTGAACGGTGAAAGTCGCCGGATTACTCAGTTCATATAAATGCCATTGATTATTGTGAATTGCCAGCATCTCAATTGCACTGTCTTCATCCAGATTTGCAGCACGGGCAATCCAGAAATCCGGCTCCTGGCACATTACCGGATTGTTACTGAAAGCGGGTAAATCATCTCCTGAAAAGATGAAGGATGATGCACCATAACCCGCCAGCAGATCCGGTTTGCCATCTCGATTTACATCAACGATATCGCGGGCAAAGGCGGAAACAGAAGAAATGTTTGCTGTAATATTGCCCTGCTTGACATTGAGAATTCCCAGTTTCTCGACTGGATGTCCGGGAGGTTTCATCATCGCCAGAACATCGGAAATACCATCGCTGTTGAAATCTACAGTTTTACCATACAGATAAGACGAAAATGGCAGACTCCCGGCTGCGTTGAACATCGTCTCAAATTGATTTTCTCCACTCAGGTCCATCTGAAAAAAGCTGCCATTATTATTATTAATAGATTGCAGTCCAGCACTGTTTGTGAGTTCAAAATACAATTCAATTCTGTTTCGGCTATCTTCCCAAGAAAGCAGAAAATAGTGTTCATCGAATAGATAAGGTGATTCCCTGATATTGAAACCACCGGAGCTGTTGATTTCCCGGAAATAAAGGGTGGCCCGCGTCTGATCATCGGACTTCAACTGGATCAGATAACCTGAAGAGTTTTCAATAATTACCGGGATGAATTTCAGATTGACAAAATCAGGTGGCGTACGGTCCAGCTGTATTATTGTGCGGTGAACCGCGGTTGAATTATCCCATTTTCTGACTTTGAGTTCAAGAGTATAAACCGAATCCTTTAGATCCCGGGTCTCCCAGATTCCAAGTGTATCCCCAATGACACGAGCAGAGTTCTGATGGAAAACATTCATCCACAAAGGATTTTCACCGGTATTGTAGGAAAGTGTATATTCCCGGAAATCCGAGCCGGCGGCTGTTCCAATAATCGCAACAGATGAATCCAGCAAACCGTCGCCGGTTTGCGGACGGGAAATTTCTGCGACAGCTGTGTGTATATCCACAAGACTGGCATGAGCATTCAGTAAACCATGTCCAAAATAGGTATCCCAACCAACAGGCCCGAGATCGCGGCAACCGGAAAGAAGGCGGGATTTGATTTCAGCATCAGCCAGGAGGGGATCGGCGGACCATAAAAGTGCCAGCACTCCAGAAACCATCGGTGCTGAAAAGGATGTACCATTATACTGCCCGTAGGAATCGGCAGGCCCACTGGATAAGATTTCAGCGCCGGGAGCAACCAGATCGATCTTCGAACCAAAATTCGAAAATCCAGCCAGATTATTATTTCTGTCGGTAGCACCTATTGACAGTGTCTCGTCGTACGAAGCGGGATACTGCAAAATATGACTGGCCGAATTACCGGACGATGCAACAAAAATCACTCCTTTCCTGCTTCCATATTCTACGGCTTCTTTAATGAGATGGGAATAAACCAGATCACCAAAACTCATATTAATAATTTGGCACCCGTTATCGACTGCATAGAGGATTGCTTCAGCAACATCATCCTCTTCCAGATATCCGGAGGCAGTACCTGCCCTCAGCGCCATTATTCTGATGTTGGGCGCAATTCCAGCCATCCCGCTCAGATTATTGGTAGCAGCCGCAATAATCCCTGCGACAGGTGTTCCATGCCCTCCCGGATATTCATCCATAGGATCATTATCCGGGTGCAGATAATCTCCTCCATCCGGGAAAGCAGGTGCATCAGTAAAATCCCATCCGATCACATCATCCACATATCCGTTACCGTCATCATCAACATTGTTCAGGTCCGATGGATCAAGTATGCCATTTTGGTTAAGATCTTCCGGGGCATTAATCCAGATCTGGGAGGCCAGATCTTCATGTAAATAATCAATTCCGGTATCAATTACTCCAACAATTATGTCGGATTGTCCCGGAGTAAGGTCCCATGCGGCCGGCATACTGATGGTATTCAAATACCATTGTGATGCAAAAAGCGAATCATTGGGTACCAGATGAACCGGGAAAGCATGATTCTTCTCCGCCCAGAGAATATCAGGATGACGATTTAAATCCTCCAGGATAGCAGATAGAGTGCTACTATCAGTGGTTTTAAACTTGATAACGGAGCGGAAAGACTCATGCTTTTCATGAGCATGACTTATGGCAAAGTCGGTAAAAGATATTTTATATTTGGCAGCTGCAAAAAAATTTGAATCTGTCGAGAAGAATTTTTCAGGTTCCGAATTCATGGCCGGATAGCCCGGCCGGAACCTGATAATAATTTCTTCAGCCGCAAATGTTGAGGAGATATTTCCAAGCAAAAATAGAGCAATTATGAGCTCAAAAATGGGAAGGAGACTTTGGAGGTCCTTACGATGCCCTGGGGACATGAAATATATTACCACTAAATAGGATAAGCAATTTTTAATTAAGACAGGAAAATCCTCTCAGGAAGAACCCATCTTCTTTTTAGCCAGAATTTTCTTGAGATCATCAATTTTTCGCTGAAAGCGGGTATTCTCGGGATCTTTTTCCAGAAGCCTGTTAAAGACATCAATAGCTTCTTCAAATCGCCCCTGCGCAATGTAAATTTCACCCAGCGTGGGGGAGAGAATTGGTGGTTTTCCTGTTTTTTCAGTTTTCTTTTCTTCTGCTTGTTTTTCGGATTCCTTATTTTCTTTACCAGATCTGAATTGCTCAGGGATAGCTTCTTCAGGTGGTTTCTCCCCGGCATCGAAATCTTCTTCTGTGAGGAATTCGGTGGCATCTACAGACTGCTCAGGAGACATGTCTTCCTGTTCCGGTCGTTCTTCTGTCTCTTCTTCCAGAGTCAATTCGGGTAACTCCTGGGATTCCGTCTCAATATCTGCATCCTCGTGGGTTTCCTGGATTACACCCGAGACAAACTCTTTAAAATCCATAAATTCATCATCCGGAGACTTTTCTGCTGCCGACTCTTCTTCCGGGGATTCTTCCTGCTTTTCGGTTTCTGATGATTTCCGGGATTCTTCGGATTCCAGAGTCAGCTCCTCAAATTCAGATTCGTTTTCACCCGCTGAAAACTCCTTCTCTTTTTCTTCTTCGGAAGTGCCAGACAGGGATTCTTCCTGCTCCATTGATAAATCTTTAAAGAAATCTTCACTGATCAGGTCTTCATCTTCCTTTTCCGGGATTTCTGTTTTGTCACTTGCAGCCATTTTGTCGGCATCGTCAGAGACTTCTGTATCTTCTTCTTTGAATTCTTCAGCAGGAGTTTGTTCTTCTATTTCATCAAAAATTGATTCCATACCGGAAGTCAACTCTTCAGCACTTACCAGATCCTCTTCTTCCTGAGGAACTTTCTCGCTACCTTCCAACTTCAGCTCTTCGCTCTCATGTCCAACTTCACTCGTTTCATCCGGTGTTTCTGCTTCACTTTCCTTATTCCGGAAAACCTCATCCAGTGCTTTCTCGAAATCATATTCTTCTTCGCCATTTCCAACAACACTATCCAGCAATTCTTCAAGATTTTCTTCAGGTTTTTCCGGTATTTCTTCTGTTTCAGTTGGAGCAGATTCCTTTTCTACATTCATTTTTACGGTTTTCTCTTCGGGCGTAAGTTCTGTAAATGATGGAGATTCTTCAGGAGGCAGATAATTACTGGCGGCCTCTCTGTTCAAGGAATCAATCAAATACGATTGCAGGTTACTGCGTCGCGAATCGTCACTCAGGTTCAGAATTTCATTGACAGCCGTCAGTATCTCCCAGGCTCGGGGATTATTGGGATCCAGTGCCAGAGCTTTTTCGAGCTCTTTTTTGGCATCGGTATAATTTTTAATGTGGAAATGTGCCGTCCCAAGAATAAAATGTCCGAAAGCAAATTCCGGATGTTTTTCAAGCCCTTTTGAACATACCCTGATGGCATCCTGATACTCGCCTTCATCGATCAGCCGGGCGCCCAGATGGGCAAAAACCAGCGAATCCGGATTATTTTTCAACAAGGTTTGTAAATTTTCTGTGGTGAAAAAAGGTGTCATTTAGACCTCATAACCCTTTTTTTAAAAATCATACATTAATTTTTACCATGCGCCAATAGTCTTAGCAATAATATCATCAACGATTTGATCCAATGCAACCGAAATAGCAGCGTCTATCTCATCTCTCAAAGCAGCTCCCGAAATAACGCCATAGCGGGAAATATTTTCACTCCATAGAGGCTTCTGTGTATGAGTATTCAGACATTCAACCTTTATATTGGTTATCATTTGAAACTGTTCCACCTGTTCCGTGGGAGTAAAACTGACAGGTCGACGATTGATTGAGAGAATCTGTCCACGAAGTATCAGATCGGCTGTTTTCGCATCTTCGGTGATATCCAGGGTATTGTCTGAGATAAATGAACTGTTTAACTTTTGCATAAATTCTTCCCATACGCCTGGATAATTTGTCAAATCCTCAAAATTTTCAATATAAATAGTTTGCAGATATGATGGTAATGCACCCTTAAATGAATATTTTACACATGAAAATGAAACCATCATCATCAGGACAACAAAGAGAACGAGTCTATTCAATATCATATTCCTTTAGTTTCCGGTACAGCGTTCGTTCACTTATCTCCAGTGCCTGAGCCGCTTTACGCTTATTGCCATTAAACTTGGCCATCGCCTTTCTGATCATCTGTTTCTCGACCTCGCCCATCGGCTGCACTTCATCCTGATAGGAAACATCCTCGACATCTTCAGAGATAACTTGATCATGAATATTTCGGTTCATGTTCAGTAGAATTTCTTTCATATCCCGGATCTCAACCCCCAGCGAGAGCAGTGCTTTGTAGATAAGCTCTCTCTCAGCCCTCTCGACACTGGTATTCACTGGCATGGGAAGAGTGGTCGAAAATTCCTGGTCATCGCTATATTTATGCAGGTGATGACGAACCATTTCCGCATCTACCTTTTTACCGGCAGCTAAAATGACAATGGATTCCGCAAAATTTTTCAGCTCTCTGATATTCCCGGACCAGTTATAATTTTTAATCACTTCAACGGCATCATCCGTGAAACCCTGAAACTGCACATTATTTTCTTTGAGAGTTTCTTCAACAAAATGTTTCAGTAAAAGAGGTATATCCTCCTTTCGCTCCCGAAGGGGCGGTACCAGAATGGTGATGGCTTTCAGACGATAATAAAGATCTTTCCGGAATTGTTTGGACTGAACCATTCTGGACAAATCCCGGTTAGTGGCGGCAATAATCCTGACGTCCACCTTGCGCAATTCACCGCTACCCACTCGCATGAATTCACCGCTTTCCAGCACCCGCAGCAGTTTTACCTGGGTTTGTATAGGTGTTTCACCGATTTCATCAAGGAATATCGTCCCGCCATCAGCGAGTTCGAAGTATCCTTTTTTCGTCGCGATAGCACCGGTGAATGCACCTTTCTCATGACCGAATAACTCACTCTCCAGAAGTCCCTCCGGAATGGCACCGCAGTTTACCGAAATCATCTGTTTATCCCGGCGGGGACTCAGTTCATGAATTGCTTTGGCTATCACTTCCTTTCCCACACCGCTTTCCCCGGTAATGAGAACAGAAATATTAGTAGGTGCAACAGACATTACCAGCTCAATGACTTCCCGGATTTTCTCCGACTGGCCAATAATGTTCAATTCATCCTGAATTTTTTTATATTTGTTCATTACAACCATTGTAACCTCTAATCAATCTGTAAAAAATACTCGCAGCCATCAATAAAATCAAGGATTTATTAATAACGCTCTTCAATTGTTCCAACTAAAATCAACTGATTCTTACAGTATAATTTAACTTGAATTAAACAGTTCCCGTTCACGGTTCAAAAAAATCGAATTTATGTGAAAACAGGGATCTTTTAATTCCTTTATTTGTATTAAAGAACCTGAACTCTGATCCGATATTGAAAGTATGGCTTTCAGGTGATTAAAACGGAGAAAAATATCAATCTTCTGACAAAAATTGTGCACAGATCAGACTTGAAATCGGGTTGTTATTCTATATATTCATGTTATCAATCAATCATTCCATAATATAATAACAGGTACGAAATGAACAGCAGTGGATACTGTATCATTGACGAGAATTTCAATGTTAAATCTTTCAACAATCAATTCCTGCAGATGTTATCCATAGAAAATGAGATTTCGCCCGAAGAATCCATCCGTAACTTTCTTATGCAAAATGAAATCCTAACCGGTCTGGTTGATGAAGTCAAAAAAAAGGAATCCGGAGAAACCGATGCTCATCTGGAACTGAATGATTCGGATTCAGGAACCAGGAATTTTAATGTTCATTTGCTATTTTCATCTTATGTTCATAACCATTCTTTTATTCTGATTACTCTTTATGAGGCCTGTGATCAGAATTTTCTGGACATTCATCTGGACAGAAGCTTGAAATTCAATGCCATTAGTAAACTGGCCCGTAGTATCCGTCATGAGATAAGTAATCCTCTAAGTTCAGTGGCCATTCACACCGAAATTTTGGGAAATACACTGAAAAATGTCTCAATGGCTCCGCATGTACGTGAGCGAATTGAAAAATCTATTCAAATCATTAATTCAGAACAGGAGCGGTTTACCCGCTTGATGGATAAGTTTTTCCAACTCGCAAAAGCCAATAATCGGGAATCGTCTTATCAAGATGTGAAGATTATTTTAGAGGATGTTTACGATCTAATAAAACAACATTTTAATGAAGAGGGACTGAATCTGGAGATTGATCTGGAAAATAATATTCCATTCATTCATGTTAACCGGGACCGGTTAATTGAAGTGCTGCTGAATTTAGTACTAAACAGTGTGGAGTCAATGAAAAAAGGAGCAACTGTTGTTCTAAAATCCAGAAGAGAAGGCGATCGAATCCAGATTATGGTTCATGATACCGGGAAAGGTATTTCATCCGATTTGAAAAATAATATTTTCAGACGATTTTTCACCACCAAAACAGACGGCGGTGGAGCCAGTCTGGTACTGTGCAAGAAGATCCTGGAGGATATGGGAGGTACAGTCTCCTTTTCTTCCAATCCTGACGATGGAACTACCTTCACAATTACATTAAAACAGGCTTCAAATTTTTAGAACTGGTGATTTAATGGAAAAAAATCGAATTTTGATTATAGATGATGATGAAAATCTGCGTGACGGTCTGATTAATCTGCTCAATCTGCAGGGGTATGAAGTAAGCGGTGCTTCTGACGGCAAAAAAGCTCTGGAGATGCTTGAGGATCAGGTGTTCGACCTGATCATCACCGATTATAAAATGCAGGAAATAGACGGGATGAGTATTCTGAGGACAATCGGTAAACAATTTCCTGCCATGAAGGTAATCATGATCACCGGATTCGGCTCTACCGAGCATGCCGTGGAAGCCATGCAGGCAGGTGCTTTGAACTATATATTGAAGCCAGTGAATCCACAAAAATTGATTCAGATTGTGGAAGATTCAATTGCCACACCGGGCGCCGACATCATCTCAAAAGACAGTAATAAATCCCTCAGAAAACTGCAGCATTTTCAGGAGATGGTGGGGATGAGCAAACCGATGCAGGAAGTTTACCAGAAAATCAAAGAGGTTGCTCCCACTGATATTCCGGTATTGATTCTGGGAGAGAGCGGTACCGGGAAAGAACTAGTGTCACGTGCCATACATAATTTGTCATCGCGCTCTGAGGGGAATTTCGTGGCGGTAAACACCGGCGGTATCCCGAAAGATTTAATTGCCAGTGAGTTATTCGGTCATCTCAAGGGAGCCTTTACCGGTGCCATATCAGATAAAAAAGGTAAATTTGAAGAGGCACATCAAGGATCTCTTTTCCTGGATGAAATCAGTACCATGAGTATTCCAGTTCAAATTTCTCTGCTGCGGGTGCTGGAAACAAATGTGATTGAACGGGTTGGCAGTACACGCCCTATAAAAGTAGACGTGCGGATTGTCTGCGCCAGCAATGAAAATCTGCAGGAACAGATACGGCAGCAGAAATTCCGGGAAGACCTTTATTACCGGTTGAATGTTGTCAACATCGAACTGCCCCCTCTGCGTAAAAGGAAGCAGGATATTCCCTACCTGGTGAAATATTTTCGCACATTATTCAATCTGGAATTGAATAAAAATATTGCCGAGGTATCCAGCGATGCAATGGAACTTTTTAAAAATTACAGCTGGCCGGGTAATATTCGGGAACTTCGAAATGTTCTTCTCCGTGCAGTGCTCACGGCCCAGGATAAAATTGAGGTTAAACATCTTCCAAAAGAACTCACCCATGGTCGTCTGAATTCGGAGGTCATCACCCTGAGAACGGGAACGCCGCTTTCCGAAGTTGAAAAAATCATGATTCTCCAAACTCTCGATGCGGTAAAAGGAAACAAACTGAGGGCGGCAGAAATACTTGGTATTACCCGCAGATCTCTCTACAATAAGCTGGATGACTACTCAATAGATACTAAAAAGTTGTAAAAGAACTGCACAAAATTCGCTTTCTCACCTTTTCAGACAGTCTCTTCAATCGCCAAAGTTATGTAAATATCAATTATCTTCAATTGGCAGGATATTTGCAAAATTTGTTTTCCAGGTAAGTCCCGGAGAAAACATATGAAGAGAATTCTATTAGCGGATGATGATAAAAATGTAAATCGCAGCGTAGATATTCTTCTGACGCTGGATGGCTATGAAACCATGTCAGTCTATAATGGGGAGGAGGCTCTGCAGAAGCTGCTGCAGCAAAAATTCGACCTGCTTATTACCGATCTGATCATGCCACAGCTGGACGGTATCGAACTTATCACCAGGGTCAGAAAATTTAATAACGACCTGCCGATAATGGTCCTTTCCGGCCAATTGAATGCAAAACTCATAAAACTACTGAAAAAAAAACGAATCTTCCACGTTTTACCCAAACCGATCAATCCGGTTCATTTCAGGAAGATGATTCAGAAAGTTTTTCGATAAAAAAACCAAATTATTTCAGTGATCCCGGATTTAGTATACATTTGTCAAATTATGATGACTTAATAACGTTGGGAATGTATCAAAATTGGTATTTTTATAGACTAACCTGCTTAATTCATCCCGGCAGACCGGGACCACCAGGGCTCGAAGACACTCAGAATAAAGCAGGACAAAAATAAATCGGGAAA
>JAFGSO010000253.1 GCA_016934605.1 Calditrichota bacterium
CCCCACGATCTGATTTTCACTCCCTGGAACCGTGACCTGGCTTTCAATGAGTTCTATCGTGCAAAGAAAGGTGAGATTGATGCAATTACCGGGGTAAATCTGCTGGCAACCTCGCCGATCAATCTGCCTCATGCCTGCGACGGGAAAATAACCACCTCTGAAATGGCCGAAAATCTAGTTTTCCTGGCCCATTCCGGCAAAGTAACTCTGCGGGAAAAATTCGTTGGTGAAAACAGGCGGATTCCGGATCTGCCCGGTGCTGTTCCCCGGCTTTCTCTGGGATATTCAGCTGTGAGCCCTGTTTTTGTAGCAAAGAAGCTGAAAGCGCTAAAGCCCTTAGAAGAATCCCCAACGCCTGCAGTTAGAAAAGAAAAACGTGAGGCTATTATAGATAGTTATAATTTCAACAAGCGGAACCTGTGGTTTAACACGGTTTATCCCGCTTCAGAAGCGGAAAACTGGTTCGTCAGCGGAACTGCTGCATACTGGCGCATTCTGAATGATTTGCCGGGCAAGGATGCGAAAATCCTGGACTATATGCAGTCGGAACTGGCTGAGCTGAATTGCCGCTATCTGTATAACACGCTCAAAGAGGGATTACTGTCCCCATTGAACACCAGGCGTGTATACGATCAGTATAAGTTTTACCAGATTCCTCGGATCAAAGGCACCATCCTTCTTCATCAGCTTCGTGTTTTACTGGGAAATGATAAATTCTGTACTGTTATGAATACCATACATGAGCGCTATCGTGAAAAGGAAATGAGAACAGAGGATTTTATCTGGACAGCTGAAAAAATTGCCGAAATTCCTTTGAGGGATTTCATCCTGCAATGGCTGGAACGCGATGATCTGCCCGAACCGAATATTACTGCGTCCAGACAATCGGTGGACAACGGCTGGGAAGTCAATCTTTCCGTCACTCAGTCCGGATTCAGTTATCATTTTTTAACATCGGTGAAAATTGTGACCGACTCCACAGAAATATATCAGATAATTGAGATCAGTAATCCCGGGGAAACATTTACTTTTACGGTTAACGACAAACCACATAAAATTTTATTTAATGCTCTTAATGATGTATTGTTGAAATCTGATAATTATTTTACCTGGTCGAATTTTTTCGACGATTTTAACAACACGTTGATTATCTGCGGTACCAGGCGCCAGATTGAAGCCAATCATACGCTGGCCAGGCGCTTCAGTAAGGTTCTGGCGGATCGGTATACCGAAATTTTAACGCCTGTGCGGAAAGACAGTGAAATCAATACCGAAGAATTGAAAAATTTTAATCTGATAATACTGGGAAGTCCGGAAGATAACAGTCTGGCGGCAGAAGTTGGCTCCAGACCCGGTCTGGAAACCGGAAAAAACTATTTCAAATATAATGAAATTCCCTACGGACGATCGGATGACGGTATTTTTCTAAGTTTCCCCAGTCCGTATAATTCTGAACGAGCGGTTTACCTGTTCCATGCCAACAGTGCCTCACAGTTGTACCAGATGACCAGGGCATTTCTAAGGATGCCATCTTGGGCTATATTCCGAGGTGATCGGATTGTTGAAAAGGGATATCATCTGGATAATTCGTGGATGATTGAACTTGGGGAAATGCCTGAATAAAAAACACCACTGAGGAGGAATCAGGATTCAGTCCAAGATCAAAGAATTAAGATCAAAGATAAAAGACATTGCTGAACACTGTATGCTAGATACTGGATGCTGGATTCTGGCTCCTGATTCATCTTTAAACCTTCATCCTTCATCCTAATCTCACCTCTGCGCCTTTGCACCTTGTCCCTTTTCCATTATCCCATTACCCTCTTATCCTGTATCTCATTCAGTTCCTCAGTCTTGTCCGATTCCTATTTTACAAGAAAATATTTACTCTTCCAGAAATTATTCATATAATTAGATAAGTTAATTATTTTTTACTATCTAGAATCAAAAAATGAAACAAAACACCAATAAATATGTAAGCAGATTTTCTTTCACCGCAATTGGTGGTCTGGTTATTGGAATAATATTGATTCTGACAGCTTTAATGCCTCTCAGCTTTAATCAAACAGTGAATAATGCGGATATCGATCTGCTGTTTAAAATGCGTGGTTCACGAACACTTTCGGAAGATTTCTTGTTTGTATTTATCGGTCCTGAAGATATACAGGAACTGGGAGGCTGGCCGATCACCCGGGATTATTATGGCTACCTTATCCACGTGCTGCAACAGGAGGGTATCAGGATTATTGGAATAGATATACTGTTTGATAAAGCAAATCTGGTATATCCCGAATTTGACGGGGCTCTGGCCGATTTCATCAGTAACGCCAGGAATGTATGTCTGCCTATGGTTTATGGTACTCTCACTCCAATCACCCATAACCATGATAAATCCGGCACACTTTTCAGGGGAATTTCTCCGGTGTATCCGATTGCACAGTTTCAAAAGAGTGCAGCTGGTTGCGGTTTCAGCAATCTTGGTTCCGATGCAGTTTCCCGACGTATTCCCCTTGCCGTATTGGAAGAAGATGAACTAAAGTTATCGTTCGGAGTAACGCTGGCAGCGATCTTTCTGGAAATGAAAGAACCGCCGGAGGTTGAAGATGATGCCTTGTTGTTATCCGGAAAAGAAGAAAAAGTCAGAATTCCTTTGACAAAAGATAGCGAATTTATCCCTGATCATTCTGGCGGACTGGAAACCATACAGGCAACAGGTATGATTGACCTACTTCGGATTTATGAAAATTACCCGGATTCTCTGGATCTGCATGACAAACTGGTAATCATTGGAGTTACCCTGCCAGGTATCTCTTCATCAGCAGCAACCCCGCTTTCCGATCTGATGCCCGCCAGTATAATACATGCGACTGTCGCTGAAAACATAATTTCCGGTCGTTTCCTGAAGCAGACCTCTCTATCAATCAACGTTTCTATTCTGGTGATATTTGTTTTGATTACGATGTTGCTGTGGCGATATACTCCGATTATATGGATGATTATTCTGGCACCTTCTGTCCTTATTTTGTACTGGTTAGCAGCTCTGTTGTTATTTTCCGGACCGGGGATTATCCTCCCGCTACTTTATCCTACGGTTCTCTTTCTGCTGGAAAACGGATGGTTTTTGAGCAGATATACCCGTTTACAAAAGCAAGAAATGCTGAACTATAAGCAACTCCTTCAAAAAAATATTACAGAAAAAGAGGGCGAATTAAAAACAACTCAGGAGAATTTATTCCGGATTCGGGAGCGATTATTTGAGAGCAGCGAAGAATCTGAAAAGCTGAAAAAGCTTGCGGATGAGAGGAAACGGACTATTGTGCAATTGGAAAATGAACTCAGTGATCTGAAAACCTATACAGGAACTGAGAAATTGATACCATCGCAGGAATTCCCGGAAATTATCCGTTCTGAGGGAGGCAGAATGGACGAGGTATTGGATATGGTCAATCGAATTCGGGAGGATGATATTCCGGTATTGATCCTGGGGGAGACCGGAACTGGTAAGGAAGTCATTGCCAGAACGATTCACAATATTAGTAGAAGGAGTGATAACCCTTTTATTGCGGTTAATTGTGGGGCACTGGCAGAAAATTTACTGGAGAGTGAACTGTTCGGGCATGAAAAGGGAAGTTTTACCGGGGCTTACGCCCGGCGTAAGGGACGGTTCGAACTGGCGGATGGAGGTACCGTCTTTTTGGATGAAATAAATGAAACAACTCCCTCATTCCAGGCTCGTTTGCTGCGGGTGATCCAGGAAGGCATTTTTGAAAGGGTTGGTGGTGAATTCTCTTTGAAAGTAAATGTGCGGATAATTGCAGCAAGCAATCGTGATATGCAAAAAGAGCTGGAAGCCGGAAGATTCCGTCAGGATCTCTACTACCGGTTGAACGGAATTCAGATTATTCTACCGGCGCTCAGAGAGCGGAAGGAGGATATTCCGCTGCTGGTGCCGTATTTTCTGAAGAAGTATGAATACCAGCTGGTTAATCAAATATCCGAGCAGGTGATGGCAGTGTTAAAAAGTTATTCCTGGCCGGGAAATGTGAGAGAATTGGAAAATTGTATCAGAAGGGCTGCCATTCTGGCACAGAGTGAGCAGCGGAAGATGATAAGGCTCGATGATTTACCGAATGAAATTATCCAGAAACAGTCATCCTCGGCGACGGAATCGCAGTATGTGTCTCTGGAAAATCAGGTATTGGATATGCTGCGGTCTCAGGGATTTTCGCATTCTTCTATTACAACTACTGCAAACGCATTAGGTAATCGGGACCGGGGCACAATTACTGAACATCTTCGTGGTATGTGTTTTGAATCATTGGCGGAGAATAACTTTGATATAGAGCGGACTGCCCGGGAGATTGCCGCCTCTGAAGATCAGCCGGTAATTGATCGGGTGAAGAAAAAGATAAATGTTTACCTGAAAAATTTGCATCCTTTGCCAGGGGAGGAGGAAATTGAAAATTTTCTGAAAGGACAATTAGTTACCCTTCCCCAGGTAAAAAATCTGCCCGGGAAATATCATCAATCGTTGATCAAAGTGATCAGGCACTTGAAAAAACAAATTTGATTTCCAGAAGTCGCCGAAAATCAATTTAAAATCAAATAGTAGAACCCATTTGATACATTTCTGAGATTAAAATCCAAAGCCTTTTAAGTATTGCCTATCCGGATTTATTCATCTAGCCTGCATTATTCACAACCACGAAAGCATAATGCCACAAAGCAAGTAATATTTACGAATTATAGAACTTATAAGTCTGATATGAATAGGATTCTTTTCATCAATTAATCCCTTCACTCGTATTTTTTGGGTGCCCTGGACACTTAGTGGTCCCGGTCTGCTGGGATGAATTTTATACAGCAAAATTGAATTAACCTGAATGATTCATAAATCCCATTAGAGAAGGGCACAAAGTCAGGCACATTCATAAAATATCAGAACTTATCATCAAAGAGTTATTTACAATTTGTCTTGTCACATCCCATCGGTAAAACTGATAATATATTTACGCCTGATTTATTTTTTATTCATTTCCCTGAGTCATTCTCTGTGTGCTCAGTGCGCTCTGTGGCAATTCAATAACCGCAGAGACACCGGGATCACAGAGAAAAATATCATTGCATTGCCTATTCATGTCAAAGTTTGTGAATTAAAAAGATTAAGAACCGATTCGTTTAATTTTTGAAATATCATCTTCCTTAAACATCCTGAATGCGGGAATTCACCGCATTTCAGATTAAAACCCGCATTTCATTTTCGCCTTTTCCGGAGTCACACAATTCTGTAATTAACCGAAAAACAATGTCTTATGGTGCTTAAAAATCGCGCATTTACAGTTGGCATTCAATTTGAAAGAATTGATATTGAAAAATGATTCAGATAAGAAAACTATGGAGGAATGCGATGAAACCAATTTTATTTGCGGTTATCTTTATTATTGTTATTTCCTTTTTTGTTCTTGATGGTTCACTTTCTGCTGAAGAATTGCCACGAACCGGCATTGGGGTACGTTTCAGTCACTGGAATGTAAAAGATAAAGCGATAGTGCTTTATGTACATGACAACTACTTCTCTACTGAAGTGGATGCCGGTGGTTATGGAGGGGCCATATTTTTCTTCAGCAGAATCAATCACCAATTTTTTGTTGAATTCACTGTTGGGGCAATCGGAGCAGTAGACCAGCGAACCAGATACTGGGATTATGAAGAAGTACAAACAAATGCAGTGATACCGTTACTTTTCGGTTTACGCTATAATTTATTACCCATCAGTATTCAGTCAAACCTACAACCATATGCACAAGCTGGATTCGGCACATACTGGATCAGTGATATTCATGTAGAAAGCGATTACTTCTATGATTCCTACGAAAAAGTGAGCTTTAGTTCCGAGTCTCGGCCCGGTGGGTATGTTGGAGCAGGAATGAATTTTATGCTGAGTAAAAAGTTTGCCATTAATTTTGATATGCGTTATCATATGGTCGACTTCCGGAGTGATGAATATCATAATGGAATTGAGTTCGGTTTTGGGTGCAGCCTGATGTGGGGAAAATGATCAGAACTCAGATTCTTATTGCACCCAAACTTATAAATGACCAACTTATTATGCTAAGAATCCTTGAAGTAATTTTTAAGAATAACCAGGCCAATAGAGTTAAGAGTCGTTACATCCAAAAAAGGTAAGAGAGAAAAGGTTATGAAACGTTTGTGGCCGACAGTCTGTTTACTGGTTCTGATAAATTTTTCAGTGCTATTTTCCCAGGGTATGCCACGCTCAAACGGTCTCGGTTTTCGTCTCAGTTTCTGGAGAATGGCTGAGAGTGAAGTGCTTCTAAGGATTAGACAGCAGGGGTTACAGCAGACGGTAAATATGGACGGTTTTGGTTTTTGGCTCCAGTATTACAACCGCATCCGTGACAATCTCTCTCTGACCTTTGATTTCGGTATGATCAGTCGGATCCATTTTAAATCCGAGGCGCTTCTGGATAATAATGTTGATGTTAATGCTATTCTGGCCTTTTTGCCGGGTATTCGCTATGATCTGCTTTCCAGACGGCTGAACAGTAAATTTCAGCCGTACCTGGATGGAGGCATCGGCCCTTATTTTCAGCAAACTATGACGGTTCAGAATTATGGAATAAATGAAACCGTGAGCACCGAAAGTAAATATGATCTTGGCTTTTTTCTGGGTAGTGGTGTAAACCTGGCCATATCAAACCGTTTTGCTTTCAATTTTAATTTGAAATATCATTTTGTGAATTTTGCATTTGAGAAGGACATCAGCGGAATCGAATTTGGAATAGGTTTGTCTTACATGTGGGGCAAATTACGTGATCTTTTTCGGGTGAGACAGACGACTATGGTGGTACATGATATTTATCCCGCTTACTACCAGTTTTATAATACTTATCCGCTGGCTATCCTTTCTATAGAAAATACCGCCGGTTTCCCTATAGAAGTGAATGTCCGTTCACAGGTTTCACCCTTTTCCGCACGGATAAAAGAGAGCGGTTTCGTTACCATTGATAAAGGTGAAACAAAGGACATACCGGTAAA
>JAFGSO010000254.1 GCA_016934605.1 Calditrichota bacterium
GTCAGAATGCCGTTGAGACCCAGCTCAATTCCCTCCTGGCTTTCCGTTTCGGGAGCCAGGATACCACCGGAAACCATCACGTTTCCATTATCCACTGATACGCCCGGTGACCTCAGATAGGTGTTAAGAAAATCGGGCGTAATGTAAAGGGACGGTATATCCTGAGGGGTTTCATCGAAACCCACATCCACGTCCTTGCCTACTCCGGCATGAAAGATGATAAAACCATCATACCGGGAAAAATCTATTTCACTGTCCTGATCCGCTTTTTGTATGGCATCCCGGAATAATTCGGCGAGAGCCCGGTTATTTTCCTCCGGAGTGCGGTTCGGATTATACCGTGTCATGGGTTCATCGAGTTGATAGGCTCTTGTTTCCTCCAGCGGAAATACATCGCCGCTGATGATGAGCCGCTCTTTTGAAACTTTCTTGAAATAATTACTGAGGAAAAGAATATGATCTTCAAAATAGGAACGATTATGGGGTGGCGGATCGATCTGGAATAGATGGGATGGTTCGGACAGGTCGAATTTCCCGTTTCCGATTGTAGTAGTGGCATCATCCTCAACAAATTCAACCCGGATGGCCAGGATTCTCAGCAAGTCCGCTGAGTATACCGGCAGTGTGTAACCGTTCAGAAAAAATAATATCAGAAAGAAAAAAATTTTATTCCTCATTCAGGGAACCATTTCTCGAATTATGTACCAGTTTTGAACTTCCCGGAATCCATGAAAGAATCGACTTTTAGGTCAGAATCTGATTCCCAGAGAGAATCGCATGGTATCAGACAGCGGACTGTCTTCCACCGAACCAAGAATATAGCTGAAATCGAAACCAAATACTGAGTAGCGTAAACCACCACCAAAGGTGTAAAACTTCCTGCCTCCATAGCTGGGATCTTCATAAAAATATCCGGCACGTAAAGCGATGAGATCGGTATACCAGTATTCAACCCCGAAAGAATGTGTAAATTTTTTAAAAAAATCACCGTTTGTCCAGCTTGAGTATAGCATTGCTTTGAACACACCATCTACGGTGGTACTGTCCCTGTTTACCAGAAGGCGATTCGTATCATATACAAAAGTCAGTGTATTGAATTCCGATTTTACCAGATGATATGCGAATCCCAGACGGAGGTTGGTAGGCAGCGGATCTGCCTGGGCATAATCTACGTAAGAAATTTTGGGACCAATATTACTGATATTTGCTCCCAGGCTCAATTTTGGGGCGAAGGTAGGATGATATAAAACACCCAGATCCACTCCGAATCCGGAAGCAATACCTTTTCCTTTTTCAGCACCCACCTGAACTTCAAAGGGAGAAAGACGGGAGTAAATATACTTCAGATTAACACCCAGTCCAAGATTATCGCGAACCTTGAGTGCATAACTGCCCGTCACCGAGACTTCACTGGAATTAAATCGTCCGAGTTCCTCGGGACCGGCTTCTCCGGTGTAAATACTCTCTCCGTAACTGATATATTGAATGGCCAGACCCACCGTTCCAATGTCTTCCAGATGATATCGTCCTGCCGCGTAATCATAATACATATCGGACAAGTTGAATTGCGGAAGCCAGTTGACATGCATCAAATTTGCCTCGCCTTTCCGGTCGACTTCGGGATCGGTATACTGGAATGCCAAACCTGCAGGATTCCAGTAAATGGCATTGGCATCATCAGCCAGGGCAACACCAGCCTCCCCCATGCCACCCTGACGGGCTCCGGGATTAATTATAAGAAATAAAACAGTGGCTTCACCCTGTGCGTGACCATTGATCACAAACAGCGGCAAAAACATGAAGACTGTTAAACATACAACCAGGATTCTCATGAGTGAACCTCCATCTTAAAACAAAAAAACCGAATACACGCGTTCTCTACGTGACATTCGGTTGCACGTTTTGGACGCATTATTTTTATTTGCTAAGGATAATTCCCAAAAAAATTTCTTCATTTATACTGCGCTAAAAAATTTTGTTCCTTAACAAATAAACGATACGCATCCTCAGTTTTAATTCGGCCTGTAAATTTATATTTTAGTTTAAATAAAAGCAAATTAATTTTAAACTGGCAATTAAACTTACCAGACTGTTTACTCTTGGACCATGAGCCCGGTCACATCTGCTGCTTTAAAGAATCGAGTGTTTCTCTAAAACCTTAAATCACATTTCTTACTTACAAAAACTATTATAATACCGCGAATGCGTAAAGTTTCCGACAAATAACAAATATTTTCTATGTCTTGATCTCTTGCCCCTGTACATTGTATCTACTCTAATCTCTTAATAATCTGTTTCGGTTCTTCACCCATCTCATCTTCAATGCGGACAGCCTTCAATATTTTCCGACCTGCCTGTTCAAGCACCTGTTTCTGGTTGGTCAGAAGCTCCAGAATGGTCTCACCAGACTTCACCCGATCCCCGATTTTTTTATGAAGTATAATACCAGCCTTTGGATCCACCATATCCTCCGCCCGCATGCGACCAGCCCCCAGCAACACACTGGTTAAACCAATCTCACGCGTATCGAATCCGCTTACAATGCCGCTCCTTTCTGCCCTGATTTCCTTCCTGTGACCGGCCGGTTCATATTTAGCCGGATTCTCTATTACCTCCGCATCCCCGTTCTGATATTGCACCATTTCCAGAAATTTTTTAAAGGCGCGTCCATCTTCAATGGATTCCATACAGAGTTTTTTTGCGCTCTCCGAATTTTCGGCCATTTTAGCCATCATAAGCATTTCAGCTGTAAGGGTTAAAACCACCTCCATTACATCTGGTGGCCCATCACCCTTCAGGCATTCGATACTTTCCTCTATCTCCAGCCAGTTTCCGATTTTGTGACCAAGTGGCTGTTCCATTGCTGTCAGGTAGGCAACAATTTGTTTATCAAATGCCCGCCCCACTCCGATAAGGTTCTCTGCAAGTTCTTCTGCCCGTTTGCGATCCGGAATAAAAGCTCCTGAGCCTACTTTTACATCGAGTACCAGTCCATCAATTCCTTCAGCAATTTTCTTGCTCATGATACTGGCCGTAATCAAGGGTATGGAATCCACCGTCGCGGTAACATCCCTCAGCGCATAAATCCGGCGATCTGCCGGAACAATGGAATCACTCTGCCCGAACATGGCTAACCCAATGTCCTGCAGCTGGCGCCGGTATCGGTCGAAATCTCCCTGAACCTGAAATCCGGGAATAGCCTCCAGCTTGTCCAGCGTGCCGCCGGTATGGCCCAGACCCCGGCCGGACATCATCGGAACCACTATCCCCAGGCTGGCAGCCAGTGGAGCCAGTATTATGGAGATTTTATCACCAACCCCACCGGTACTGTGCTTGTCGATCTTTTTCCCGGGAATATCCGACAGAGCAAGTGTTTCGCCCGATTCCAGATACGCCTTTGTCAGATGGAGTGTTTCATCCGCAGAAAGTCCCTGGAAATATATAGCCATAAGCAGGGCAGACATCTGATAATCTTCGATCTCATCTTTCAGATACTCCCGGATAAAAAAATGGATTTCTTCTTCACTGAGTATCCGTCCGTCTCGTTTCCTGGTTATGATTTCATATGCCGTCATTTGCATCATTCCCGAAAGTAATCAGATAAAATAAGTCCTGGTTGTTTGTATATCCAATACTGGATAAAAAAATGCGCCTCCGTGTCGATCCGCGGAAGCGCTATACATTCTTTTCATGAGCCGAAATTAATTCAGGATGTCGGTAATTTGTGGATCTCCTCCTTTACCTCCTGCAGAATCCGCCAGGATATTTCCGGGGTACGGCTTTCCACAATAATACGGATGATAGGTTCGGTATTGGATTTCCTGAGATGTATCCATGAATCCGCCCGGTCGATGCGTAAACCATCCGTCAGATCCAGCTGCTCATTTTTAAATTTCTCCGAAAAATGATCGATCACCTTATCTGAATCGATATTTCTGATATTTTCCTTATCTTTTAAAATATAATACTGCGGTAGGCTCTGTTTCAGTTGAGACAGTGTCCCATTGAATTCGGTCAAAGCCTGCAGAATGAGAGCAATGCCCGTTGCTGCATCTCTTCCGGGGTGAACTTCCGGAAGAATAACCCCACCGTTTCCCTCACCCCCAATCACGGCTTCCACTTCCTTCATCCGCTGGGAAACATTGATTTCTCCCACTTTTGTCTTGAAAAGAAGAACATTATAGTACTGGGCAATTTCATCAATCACCCGGGAGGTTGACAGGTTCACCACAACGTGACCCAATTTCTTACCCAGAAGAAATTTTACGGCCAGAGCCAGTGTATATTCCTCACCCAGAGGATTCCCTTCATTGGAAATCATGGCCATCCGATCGACGTCCGGATCAACTGCAATCCCCATGTCTGCTTTGTTTTTCTTGACAGCAACTGCCAGATCCACCAGGTTCTGAGGAATTGGTTCGGGAGAATGGGCAAATTCTCCGGTCGGTTCGGTGTTCAGAGAAATTACTTCGCAACCAAAATCGGCCAGAAGCCGGGGAATAATAACTCCACCGGCGCCATTCACACAATCCAGCGCCACCTTGTATTTTTTCTTACGGATCTTCTCTATTTCCAGATATGGGAGGCGGTAAATTAGTTCGAGGTGATCCTCAACTGCTTTTTCATAATGTTCTTCATTGCCTAATTCCTGCCACGCTGTATAATGCCGTTTTCGCTGATCCGCTTCCTGGAACAGTGTAAAAATTTCCCGCTCAGGAAGGAACATCCCATCTTTTCCGATAAACTTTAAGCCATTCCATTCCATGGGATTATGACTGGCGGTAATCGCAATTCCGCCGGCTGCCTTCAGCTTTTTTACCGCAATTTCCACGGTGGGTGTGGGGGACACCCCGATATTAATAACCCGACAGCCGGCAGCCATAAGGGTACCGGTGACGATAGGTCGTATAAAACGGGAACTGACCCGTGGATCTCCACCCACTATAATAGCCTGTCCCTTATTTTTTTGTCCGAATATCGATACATATTTTATGATAGTTTCAGGTGTCAGACTTTCCCCGACAATTCCTCTGACACCCGACACGCTGGTCATCAAATTTTTCGTCAAAGCAACCTCCGTTTGCTTTACTTGAAAGAAACAAAGGTAACAAACAGATTTCAGAGAAACAACCGAAGATTTTGACAGCGGGATTGATGCCGAAGGCGGATCAGTGCCCGCTCTTTGATCTGCCGTACACGCTCCCGGGTAAGATTAAGACGATCCCCGATTTCTTCCAATGTCAGTGGACGGTCATAATCGAGGCCAAAATACATTTTTATAATTTTTTCCTCACGGGAAGAAAGAGTTTTCAAAACACGGCGGATTTCTTCTTTCAGGGAATCGCTGAGCAGGCTGGCATCCGGCATCTGCGCGTTGGGATTCCTGATATAATCCTTCAGGTTTCCCTCATCACTACTGAACGATGGCTGATCCAGTGAAAGATAAAAATTGTCGGTGACTAAAGCCTCTTTGATATCTGTGGCCGAAGCGTCAAGTACTTTGGAAATCTCTTCCAGCGTGGGTTCACGGTCATACTGCTGGCTCAATTCGCGAATAATGACATTCACCTTATTTATCAGACTCACCCGATTCAGGGGCAATCTGACAATACGTGCATGCTCCGCTAATGCCTGGAGTATTGACTGCCGGATCCACCAGACGGCATAAGATATAAAGCGGAAACCGCGGGTTTCATCGAACCGGTTAGCAGCTTTAATCAGCCCCAGATTTCCTTCGTGAATCAGGTCCACCAACGGCAGACCCTGATTCTGATACTCTTTGGCCACTTTTACGACAAAACGGAGATTCGCTTTCACCAGCTGATTCAGAGCTTCTTGGTCTCCCTGACGAATCTGGCGGGTAAGATTCACTTCCTGCTGTGGTTCAAGTAATTCAATTCGGCTGATCTCGTTAAGGTATCTTTCCAGGGAATAAGTGACAGATGACTGATGCCTGTTTGCACCGTCCATCATGTTTCTTTCCTGAATTAATCAGTTAAAAAACAACAGGATAATTCTACAAACAGTTGAATTTAATTCACCTTCCGGATAAAGGCAATAAAATAGTAGGACTATTGGATTTCCCGCAAATACTCCTGCATGATCTTGACCGTTGCGCTGGTTCCCAGGCGGCTTGCACCTGCCTCAATCATCTTTACCGCCTCTGCGAAACTACGGATTCCCCCTGAAGCCTTTACCTGAACCCGGCTCCCCATTACCGCCTCCATCATGAGAATCACATCTTCCACTGTGGCACCGCCGGGACCGAAACCGGTTGAGGTTTTTACAAAATGGGCACCTGATTTTTTGGCAATCCCGCAGGCCACTTTCTTTTCATCATCGGTCAACAAACCGGTTTCCAGTATCACTTTACAGCGTGCATTCTTCAGGCGGGCTTCCTTGACAACTTCAAATATATCCTGGTAGACAAAATCATAATTACTATCTTTTAGTGCACCGATATTCAACACCATATCTATCTCTTCTGCTCCCAACTGCATCACTTTGCGGGCTTCAACAGCTTTTACCTGGGTGAGTGTTGCTCCCAGCGGAAAACCGATCACCGTACATACTTTGATTCCTGAATTTTTTAAAAGCTGAGCACATATCGGAACATGTACAGGATTAATACAAACAGATGCAAACCGGTATTTCAGGGCCTCTTCACAAATCTCCCGGATCTGCTTCTCCGGCGCATTAGGCCGAAGGAGGGTATGATCGAAATATTTTGGGAATTTCTCCCTGTCCAGATATGGTTTTTGAGCATTCATACGATTAATTATCTCCCTGTCTGCTAAAAAATATCAGATATTATAACATCAAGACAAATCTATTTTCACCGGCCACTATATCAAAATCGCTGCGACCGATCCGGCTGGAAATAACCAGACGAAATGGACTATCACTCAGAATCCGGATCAACGCTTCTCCCGCAGGAAGATCATTGGATTCACATATTATATCCGCACGATTGTCTCCAAACCGGTAATTTTCCACCCCATGCTTTTCCTGCAGACGAAGATTCCAGTAGAGCTCATCCTCCGGCGCAGAAGGCTGCAACCCGATAATATTCTCCAGCAGCAGTGCAACCGGACCCAGACCTGTCCATCCCACAAAATCCTGCCGGCAATAATAGGTACCGTCCCATCGGGTTGCCGGCCGAGAAAAATCGGGTGAATAACATTCCCAGATAGTCCGGTAATCTACGTCCCGCTCTGAGGGAATGATACGGTTACTGTCCGGCCGAAAATTGGCATATACATCATATATATTATTCACATGATTCATGGCTGCCATTGCGGCAATTTCCCTCAGCGGATACATGTCCAGACCTTTGATTATCATATAATTAAGAGGTGCCCAGACGCCTCCCCGCCAGTAATGACCCTCCCGGTCATATTCGGGATGATCTGCGGACAGCGACGGAAACAGATGCGGACGGTAAAATTCATCCGGATTACTCAGGTGCTCCGCCATTTTCCGCGCCTGAGGAAAGGTAGCTGTTTCCGAGATCAGTGACCAGAAAGAAGCACCGGTCTTGACCTTCTGTTTTCGACCATTCCTGTCCAGATCATAATAAAAGCCTTCACCTTCATCCCACATCATGGAGTTAATCAGCCTTACCAGCTCATTATAGCGTTGCTGGTATGCAGCGAACAGCCTCTCTTCTCCCGTCTCCCGGGCAATGAACATCATGAACTTGGCAAAAAGCGCCATCTGACAGGACAGATCAACCCACCCGCCCTGTTCGATATCAAACCGCGGAGAGTCATCCATTCCGCTGCCCAGATGAGTGTTGTAATAAAAAGACTGTGCTTTGCCCTCCCCCCTGCAGTTGCCATCTATCCAGCGGTAATAAGCATCCAGCACAGGCAGAATACGGATAAAACGGGAATTATCTCCGCTAAGCAGATAATATTTCCATTCTGCCCAGGCAAAAAGTGGCGGATTGATCATCGGTTCTTCCACCCCAGGCATTTCTGCAGGTTCGCCATTACCTTCATGGTATACACGACATATCCAGCCATCTCTACGTTGCCTGGCGTAAAAATTGTCTAGCGATTCCATTGCCGGGAAAGCCCCATGGCCATATATGGCAAACATCACCATGAAACATGTATCCCACTGGTAAATATATTCGTTAAACCCTTCATCCAGATATGTCCGGGAAAAACCATTGCCCGGGGTCCCTGCACGAACATTATTGTCCAGCAGATTCCAGGATATCCAGTAGATTTCGGACAGATAGCCGGATTTTTCAAAGAAAGGCCGGGGAAGATGGGTTTTAAAAACTGCCGGTGACCCCGCTGGTACTTTGACCATACCGGTTTCTTTTTCTTCTTCCTGACAGGATAAACTAAGAGTTAAAGTGATGAGGAAAACATACCTTAACCAGCGTCGCATGGTGAGTTCCGGAAAAATGTTCAAATCAATATAAACGCATTCAGCGGCAAAGTAAACAGGAAATCTGAATTGGAAATAAACGACTTATCCATTCTCACACCTCATGATACCAGGGCACAAATAGAACAAAGAAAAAGATTATTGTCTGGCATATTCATTTTAAATGTAAATTAATCAGGCGAAAGACCTAAATATATTCTAAATTTACAGAAATGTAATTTCCGGGGAGCTTGCAAATCCCTATGGTGAGTATTAAATTTGTTGGTTATATTTCAATTGAGCCAACAAAAAAGGAAAGATATGCAGACAGAAGTTGAGAAATTGAATTCTTACATGAAAAAACTCCGGGTTGATATATCCCCCGAGGAACTGATCCCACTGGAGGAAAAGGTCGTCAGAAACTATCAGCGGCGAGCAGATATTCCGGGATTCCGTAAAGGGAAGGCACCGCTCAATCTTATCCGTCAGAGAAATAAAGAATTCATCCAGCAAGATCTTATCGAAGAGGCCATACATCAATTTTACAGCAAAGCACTGAATGAAGCAGACATTAATCCTGTTTCTGAAGGCAAAATCACTCAGTTCAATTTTGAAAATGTTGACTCTGGTATGCTGTTAGAAATAGAAATTGAAGTTGAGCCAGAAGTTGAACTGAAAAAATATAAAGGACTTACAGTAGAAAAAGAAACAGTGCAGTTAACCGAGGAGATGGTCGATGACGCAATTGAGCACCTGCGCGAACAGTATGCTACAGTGCGCGAAGTGGAAGAGGCAAAAGAAGACCATTACATTCATTTTGAAGCTCAGGAACTGGATAAGGGCGATGTACCGATTGTAGGCCACAAATATGAAAATCTCCAGGTAAAACTCGGCAGCGGAGAATTTGATTCTGACATTGAACAACAACTGATAGGAGTAAAAACAGGTGAAAAACGGATTGTTCGTAAAGAAATTCCGCCACCACCGGATAAAAAAGATAAAAACCCGGACATTCAATCACTTCAGATCTATGTGAAGAAAATCGAAGAAAAAGAATTCCCGGAACTCGATGAAGACTTCGTGAAAAATCTTGATGATGAAAACCTGGAAAAACTGGATCAACTGCGTGAACGCATCCGTCAGAATATGCAGTTGGATTTTCAACAGCGGAGTGAAAGAACTCTTCGGAACAGGATTATCGATGAACTTCTGAAGGAAAATCCTTTTAATGTCCCTCCAAGCATGGTTGAAAACTATCTGAATGAAATGATAAACGAGATTCAGAGTCAGTCCAAAGACAGAACAATTGACCAGGAGGCAGTCCGCAAGGAATATCGAGTATCTGCCGTACACAATATCCGCTGGTATTTTCTGAAGAAAAAACTGGCCGAAGAGGAAAATCTTTCCATCAGCGATGAAGAAGTTTTCCGCCTGATTGAGGAATCCAATCTGGATGATAAAATAAAAAAACAGGCAAAATTAGACAGGCAATATATTGGAAGGCTGAAGGAAGATTTACTGGAGAATAAAATACTGGAATTTCTAAAGGAACACGCTGATGTAACCGAAGTATATCCCGTTAATAAATAGGGAATCGGAGATAACAAATAAATAAAACAGAAAAAGATCTTTTAGATGTGCACGATAATTTTTATAGAAGGAAGGTAATGGTATGACTCTCATCCCAATGGTAATAGAACAGACCGGAAGAGGCGAGCGTGCTTACGATATCTATTCCCGGTTATTGAAAGAGCGAATTATTTTTGTGGGCACACCCATTGACGACAATATTGCCAGTCTGATAATTGCACAGCTTCTCTTTCTGGAAGCGGAAGATCCGGACAAGGATATATATATGTACCTGAACAGCCCGGGTGGAATTGTAACCTCGGGTCTGGCAATTTATGATACCATGCAGTATGTTAAACCGGATATCGTTACCACCTGTCTGGGTCAGGCAGCCAGCATGGGAGCCCTTCTTCTTGCTGCAGGTACCAAGGGTAAGCGGTATGCCCTTCCCAATGCTAGAATTATGATTCATCAACCAATGGGTGGGGTGCAGGGACAGGCGACTGATATTGATATCCATGCCAAGGAAATATTGAAAATTCGTGAGCGATTAAACGAAATACTGGCAGAAAAAACCAGTCAATCCCTGGAAAAAATTGCCAAGGATACCGACCGTAACTTTTTCATGAGCGCCAGCGAAGCCAAAGAATATGGAATAATCGATGACATTCTGACCAAGAGAGGTAGTGAACGGGAATCCAAAAAGAAAGAATAGCCAGATAAAATATCAGGATTATAAAACCGGATCAGAAAGATGACACAAAAAAACCAGCGCTTTGACCATGAAGCACGTTGTTCCTTCTGTGGCAAACATGCCGATCAGGTGGGACAGCTTATTACCGGTGTCAATGCCAGTATCTGCACGGAATGTATTCGCTCTGCTAGCCAGATTTTAAAACAGTCCCAGTATCAGCAGTTCCAGGAGAACCGCTTCGATCTTCCCAAGCCCCTGGAGATAAAAACTTTTTTGGATGAATTTGTTATCGGCCAGGATATCGCCAAACGGGCAATCTCCGTTGCAGTTTACAATCATTATAAACGCATCATGATGGGCAGCTGGAATGAAGATGTTGAAATTGAGAAAAGCAATATACTTTTAATCGGACCCACCGGTGTGGGGAAAACCCTGCTGGCACAAACCCTGGCACGGATGCTGCACGTTCCGTTTTCGATTTCCGATGCCACAACACTCACCGAGGCAGGTTATGTTGGCGAGGATGTTGAAAACATCCTGGTGAGACTCTACCATGCGGCTAATTACGATATAGAAGCCACTGAGCGGGGGATTGTTTATATCGATGAGATTGATAAAATAGCCCGTAAATCCGGAAGTCCATCCATAACCAGAGATGTATCCGGAGAAGGGGTGCAACAGGCACTTCTGAAAATTCTGGAAGGAAC